>JAYVQD010000479.1:0-4198 GCA_043777275.1 Nitrosomonadales bacterium | reverse complement strand
TTCACTTAAGCCCTTTGCCCGTTCGCCCTGAGCCTGTCGAAGGGCATTTGTGGTTCGACAAGCTCACCACGAACGGCTAAGTGAACAGCATTGAGGCTGCCCCTGTTTGTTTGTACCCGTGCTTCGCGCCGCTACGGCGCGTTTTTGCGCACGCGCATTTTCCAAAGCTCCCACGGCCGATCCATATTGGCGTAGTTGGCGGCATCCGCGCCGGCGGCCTCTGCGTCATTCAGGAAATTGATTTCGCCCCTGTCAGCCAACGACAGCGCCTGCGCCTGCAAGCGCGCGTTCTGTTCGGCGTACACCGCGCGATACACGACTTGCCGGATCGAGTCACCCACTGCCACCGCGCCGTGTCCGCGCATCAGCGCAAATGCAGCGCTGCCGAGGGTGCGCGCGAAGGCCACGCCCAGTTGCGGCGTGCGGATCAGCATATCGGTCGCCGGGCCGCCCGCATCGCGTATCTCGAAGTTCGGCACCGTCCCTGCGAGAAAACCGCTCATGTGTGAAATCGGACGTAGCTTGGTGTTGGTCACGCCGAACGGAATCACCGCCGGCGAATGGTTATGCACCACCGCCTGCACGTCGGCGCGCACGCGAAACACCTCGCTGTGAATAAAGCGCTCCAGATACGGCTTGCGTCCGCGCGCATCAATCGCGTTGCCATCCAGATCAAATTCCATGATGTCTTCGGCGGTGACGTTACCGGGCGCGATACTGCGTGAAAGCAAAAAGCGCTCAGGCCGGGTGGGATGACGCACGCTGACATGGCCGAAGCCATCCACCACGCCTTCGTTGTAAAGAATGTGATTGGCGGTAACCAGATCATCGATGATGTCGCGTTCGGTCATGGGTGCTCAGTAGTCAAAAAACACCGTCTCGTTCGGCCCCTGCAAATGCACGTTCCATTGCAATGAACCGTCGGCGGATTTTGCAGCCATCAACGTCGCGCGCCGCGCCATGGGCACGCGGCTTAACACCGGGTCAGATGCATTCGCCGCTTCATCGGCGAAATAAATTCGCGTCATCAATTGCTTTAACAGCCCGCGCATAAAAATCACCACCGTGATGTGCGGCGCCTGCTCTTTTCCATCCGGGCCGGCGACTTTACCGGGCTTGACCGTGGTCAGGCGAAACCCGCCCTGCGCATCGGTCAACACACGTCCGAAACCTTTGAAATTTTCTTCCAGCAGTTTTTCCTGCGCATCATCCGGGTGCGCGTATTTGCCGTAGGAATTGGCTTGCCAGGTTTCGATTACCGCGTCGGTCACGGGCAGGCCGTCGCCGTCAACAATGCGTCCGCTGATGGTGACGCGTTCACCGGCCACGCCCGCAGGCGCCACATCGGGCACAGAGGCTTTTTCAAAACCAATCGACACAAACGGGCCGACGGTTTGCGCGGCGGTCAGCAACAAACTCATTTCCTGCTCTCCTTCGTTTCCATCGGCGTGGCATCACGTCCGCGCAAAATCATATCGAAGTGATACGCGATCGCGTATTCAGGTACGGTGTTTTCCCAGTCAAAGCTCGACACCAGCCGCTCGCGCCCGCGCTCGTCCGGCACGCTGCGGTACATCGGGTCGAATGCCAGCAGCGGATCGCCGGGAAAATACATCTGCGTCACCAGCCGCTGCGCGAAGCCTTGCCCGAACAACGAAAAATGCAGATGCGCGGGCCGCCACGCGTTGAAATGATTGCGCCACGGATACGCGCCGGGCTTGATGGTCTTGAAGCGATAGTTGCCCTGCGCGTCCGTCACCACGCGGCCAAAGCCGGTGAAATTGGGATCGAGCGGCGCATCGTGATTGTCCACCGGGTGACGATAACGCCCCGACGCATTCGCCTGCCACATTTCGATCAGCGCGTTGGCCACCGGCCTGCCGCCTTCGTCGAGCACGCGGCCCGAAACGATCATGCGCTCGCCCAGCGGCGCGCCCGCGTGCTGCGCAGTGAGATCGTAATCGGTGTCCGCCACATCGCCGGAAGTGAACAGCGGGCCGGTGATCTCGGATAACGTCTGCGGCATCTGCACCAAAGGCTGCAGCGGCGCGCGCTTGACGGTGGAGCGATACGCCGGATACAGATAATCCGGCTGGGTATCAAAATAGGATTTTCGGTACGGATTGATGTTGCTCATAAGACGCCACTCCTGTTACATCGCGCGAATGATTATACTGGACGCCTATACCATTGCGGAGCAGCCCATGATGAAGCCACCAATTCAACCGTCCCGGCTGGCGCTGATTGCGCTGACGTTTTGTGCGGCAAGCGCATTGGCACAATCGTATCCCACTAAACCCGTGCGCGTGGTTCTGCCCTTCGCCGCAGGCGGCCTGCCCGACACCATGATGCGCATGATCGCTCCGCGCCTATCCGAATCGTTGAGGCAGCAATTCGTCATCGATAACCGGCCAGGCGCGGGCGGCATTGGCGCGTGCGAACTGGCGGCACGCGCGACCGCCGATGGCTACACCTTGCTGCTCGCCGATGTCGGCCAGACTGCAATCAATCCTGCGCTCTACGCCAAGCTGCCGTACGATCCAGTAAAGGATTTTACGGCGGTCAGCCTGTTGGGCACGTCGGCGCAATTCATCGCCGCGCACGCGTCGGTGCCCGCGAATACACTGACTGAACTGATAGCGCTGGCCAAAGCAAAACCGGGTTCGCTGCGCTACGGCTCCGGCGGCATCGGCAGTCTGCATCATCTGTCGATGGAAGCGCTCAACGGGCCGCTGAAACTGAACTTCGTGCATGTGCCGTATAAAGGCACGGCGCAATCCGTGCCCGCGCTGATCAGCGGCGAAGTCTCACTTGCCATGTCCGCGCTGCCGTCACTGGCGCCACACCGTGCCGGAGGCCGCATCAAACTGCTGGCGGTCAACACCCTCAAGCGCTCGGTGCAGGCGCCCGACGTGCCGACGGTGGCCGAAGTCACCGGCATCAAGGATTTTGATTACCCGCCGGTGATCGGCATCCTCGCGCCCGCCGCCACGCCGCGCGCTATCGTCAATTTGTTGTCGAGTTCAATTGCGCAGGCGGTGCAGCATCGCGATGTCGCGCAGCGCTACACCACGCTCGGCATTGATGCGGTAGGCAGCACGCCGGAAGCCTATGCCGCGCAGAACCGCGCGGATTTTGCGAAGTACGCGAAAGCGGTTAAGGCGGCGGGCGTTAAAGCGGAGTGATGAAGGAAATTTATGTAAATATTTGTTTTTAAACACTATTTACGATAAATACAATATCACGGCTTGCCTGCCGCAGCACCGCTTGCGCCCGCCTTCACCTCTTTCAAACGAAACGCTTCGGAAGCCAGTTGGTAATAGCTGATCGCCTCGTCGAGTAAGTGGCGGCTCAATTCGTCCATCGGCAACTCGCGCCCGTTGGTGGCATCCACCACGCGAAAACGCGCATTCGGCTTTAACTCGACCATGCGTCCGCTTTCGTAATAACCCACGGTCTGATAATTCGCCATCAGCGCGCGCTGGTGCTTCTGCCCTTCGCGCAGGATATCGTGGCCGAAAAATTTCGTGCGATAGCTCACATTCAACAAACCGAGCAGCGTGGGTGCGACATCAATTTGCGAAGCGATGGTGTCGATCTGCCGCGGCGTCACATGCGCGGGTGCATAGATGATGCACGGAATATGATAATTCTCGATGGGCAGCTCCTGCCGGCCGCGCCCCTTGTGCGTGTGGTCCGCGACCAGGACGAATACCGTATCGTTAAACCAGGGCTTGGCGCGCGCGCGCTCGATAAAATTGCCGATCGCCCAATCGGTGTACTTGACGCCGCCATCGCGCCCCGTGCGCGACGGAATATCGATGCGCCCCGCCGGGTAGGTAAATGGACGGTGGTTGGAGGTGGTCATCACGTGCGCAAAAAATTTGACTCCAGCCGCGTGACGCTGATCCAGCTCGCGCAACGTCAACGAGAACAAATCTTCGTCGGCGACGCCCCAAATGTTCTCGAAATGAATTTCCTCGGGCTTGAGTGCGGAGCGATCGATGACGGTGTAACCGTTGCCCGAAAAAAATTTCTTCATATTGTCAAAATAGCTATAGCCGCCATACAAATACAACGGCTCATAACCCTGCGTTTTGAAGACCTCGCCCACCGTGAACAAGTGGTCGTTATTCGGCCGTTTAACGATAGAGTGCCCCGGCGTCGGCGGCACCGACAGGGTGAGCGCTTCCAGCCC
>JAYVQD010000478.1:0-4230 GCA_043777275.1 Nitrosomonadales bacterium | reverse complement strand
ATCGGCAACAACCTGTGGCATCCGACCGCGATACCCACGCTCGCCAACAATTACCCGGATCGCAAAGGGCTGGTGCTGTCAGTGCATGGCATGGGCGGCAACCTGGGCGAGGCGCTGGCGCCGCTCGCCATCGGCGTGCTGCTCACCTATATGAGCTGGCGCAGCGCGCTCATCATCAATGTGATTCCCGGCGCGGTGATGGCGGTGCTGATACTGGTGATCCTCGGCGCGTTCACCATGGAATCGAACCGCGGCAAGAACACCAACACGCCAAAACGCAGTCGTGGCGACTATCTGCGCGAGGTAGCCAGCCTGCTGCGCAATCGCGGCCTGATGCTGATCGCAACCAGCGGCATGTTTCGCGTCGCCACACAAACCGGGCTGCTGACGTTTTTGCCGGTGTATCTGGCCTACGAACTCGGTTACTCGCCGTGGGCAACCGGTATGGCGATGACGCTGCTGCAAATCATGGGCTTTATCGCCGGGCCCATCGGCGGGCACGTCTCCGACATCATCGGGCGCAAAAAAGTGGTGATGACCAGTATGGCGGGCACCGCCCTGGTGATCCTCGGCATTGTGTTCGCGGGCAAGACGCCGGTGTTCATTTTGATCGTGGCGCTGCTCGGATTTTTTCTCTACGCCACGCGCGCCGTGTTTCAGGCATGGACACTCGAACAAACCCCGCCGCATCTGGCTGCCACCGGCATCGGCATCAACTTTTCAATGCAGGGCGTGGGCGCGGCATTCGCGCCGTTTATGTTCGGTTACATCGCCGATCAATACAGCATCTATACGGCGTTTTATTTTCTGGCGGGGCTGGTGGTGATCGCGAATATTTTGATTTGTTTTATGCCGGGTATGTCAAAGATTCCACCGCGCGGCAGCTAGAAAACCGTATAAGTTTTTTCGAAAAGTTTCCCTCCAGCCGGTTGGGCCATCGCGCTGCCTGCGGTTACTTGGCACCCGCCTGCGTCAAAATATTCACCATGTCCGTGTAGCCCCGCGTGCGCGCCAGTGCCAGCGGTGTATTCCCGCTGCGATCTTTGAGTTGCAGATTCGCGCCCGCCTTTACGAGTGCACGCAAGGTTTCCACATGACGCGGTCCGCCGTTGCCGAGCACGATGGATTCAATCAGTGCCGTCCAATGCAGGTTGTTCACGTGGTCCAGCGGTGCGCCTGCGGCAATCAGTTGCTTGACCACGCCATCATGTCCCAGATGCGCGGCAGCGATCAGCGCGGTTCCGTCGTAGCGGCTGGTGGTCAACTTGGCGCTGGCCCCGTTGGCCAGTAACAAGCGCAGTGTCGCCTCGTCATCGGCAACGGCTGCCACGGTGACCGCATCGTATTTGTCATTCTCCAGCAGCGCCGTTTTCGCGCCGCCTTTGATCAATGTGCGCACGGCGTCGGGCTTGCGCGCAAACGTGGCGATATGCAGCGCAGTACGGCCGTGGGTATCGCGATGATTCACGTCGGCACCGCCCGCAAGCAGACTTTCAATCTGCCTCACATCGCCGCCATGCGCCGCCGCAAGCAGCCCACTGTAGCGGGCTACTTCGCTTGCGCTGGGCGGCACTTGCGCCCAGGCGCCGACCGCCACCGCGAATCCTGCTGCGCCAGCGGCAATGTGAATTACGCCGTGCAGAGAGGCAATAAAGTAGTTTAAAAACAATAACTTACTACGACTAGTCTTCATGGCGCAGTCTCCTCGCATTATGACTTCAACAGATCCTTGACCTTCTCGATACCGGCGTTGGCGCAGGCTTCATCGAGATGACCATCGGCGCTCCGCCCACGCCAACTGCGCCGATAACCTCGTTGCCTACGCTCCACCTGTTTACCCGATGCAATCCGCTTCCGCTGGTGATACGATTCCGCAACACCCGTGAATGGAACCGCCATCATGCTTGAAATCCGCCGTATGACGCCGCACGTGGGCGCGATTGCCGAAGGGGTCGATGTCAGAACCATCGATGACGAAACCTTCGACAGGCTGTATCGCACGTGGCTCGACTGCAATGTGCTGGTAGTGCGCGGGCAGCATCTTGAGCTTCATGAGTTTCTCGCCTACAGCAAGCGCTTCGGCCGCATCGAGCCACATCCATCGAAAAGCACGCGGCACCCCGATTGCCCGGAGATCACGCTGCTCGGCGTGAATAAATTCGACACCGCCGGCAAGCTCGACATGGCGATTTATAAGCGCGGTGCGTCGGGATGGCACACCGACGGCGCGTACGACGATGTGCCGTTCAAGGCGACGCAGCTCTACGGTGTGGCGATTCCGAGCCGTGGCGGCAACACGCTGTTCGCCAGCATGTATGCGGCCTACGATGCACTGCCTGAAACGCTCAAGCAACGCATCGACGGGCGCGTGGGCGCTTATGTGTACGGCGGCCGGCGTCAGGCCACGGCTCTGCTCAACGCTGAAGATCGTGCCAAGAAACCGGCGCTGCATCCGCTGGTGCGCGCGCATCCCGAAACCGGACGCCGCGCGCTTTACTTCGACCCCGGCAAAATTCTGCGCGTGGAAGGCTTACCGGCGGATGAGAGCGACGCATTGATCGACGAACTCACCGGCTACATGGTGCAACCCGGCGCGGAGTACCACCACCAATGGCAAAAGGGTGACATCGTGATCTGGGATAACCGCTGTTCGTATCACAAGGCAGCGGGTGATTATCCACCGGAGGAAGACCGCATTCACTGGCGCGTGTCGATCAAGGAGCGCGCGGTCGCGCATTGATTTGTTCATAAAATCATCCAGTCGTAGGGTGCGCATCGCGCACGCGCACACACTGGTCAAGGGAACGCTTGAAGCGAAGCAGAACGGTGCGCGGCGCGCACCTTACGAACCCACTATTTCGATGCTTCGCCTATTTGAACGCACTGGATTCCGGCCTTCGCCAGAATGACGGCGCCTGTTGGCCGGATCAATCGATCTTCGCGCCGGATGCCTTGACCACTTTCGCCCACTTGGCGACTTCCGATTTAAGGTAGTTGCTGTATTCGATGGGCGTCATGGTGCGCGGCTCCGCGCCCTGCTCGCTCAGGTATTTGCGCATCGCGGGTTCGTTGACGATTTTCACGATGGCGGTGTTGAGCCGCTCGACAATAGCCGCTGGCGTGCCGGTGGGGACCACCAGGCCGTTCGATCCCCCTGCTTCGAATCCGGTGACGCCCGCTTCGGCGATGGTCGGCACTTCCGGCAACGCCGATATGCGCTTGACCGTGCTCACGCCCAACGCGCGTATCTTGCCCGACTTCACATGCGGCACGGCGGAAGGCGCAGTGGCAAAGGTCAGCGCGACTTGCCCCGCGAGTAAATCCACCATCGCCGGCGGCGCGCCTTTGTACGGCACATGCACAAAATCAATGCCGGTCTGCGTCTTGAACATTTCAGCGGTCAGATGCGGCTGGCTGCCGTTGCCCGCCGAACTGTAGTTCAACTGACCGGGACGCGCTTTGGCGTAGGCGATGAATTCTTTCACCGTTTTCACCGGCAGCGACGGATGCACCGCCAGCACCTGCGAGGTTTCGGCGATCAGCGATATCGGCGCAAAGTCGCGTATCGGATCGTAATTCAGTTTGCTATAGAGACTGGGGTTGATGCAATGGATGGTCGATATGGCGAACAGCGTATAGCCGTCAGCAGGTGATTTGGCGGCGATTTCGGCGCCGATGTTTGCGCCCGCACCAGGCCGGTTGTCGATGATGATTTGCTGCTTCCATTCGTCGGTGAGCTTTTGCGCGACCGCGCGCGCGAGGATGTCCGAGGTGCCGCCTGCGGGGAACGGAATCACGATGCGTATTGCCTTAGCCGGGTAGTTTTGTGCAAACACGGGTAAAGCAACAGCCGCAGCAGCAGCAGCAGCGAACAAAACGATGTGCAATGATTTCATGAACGTTCTCTCCAGGAGGGGTCACAGGGTCACGAATAGCCTAAAGTATCTGCTATCCTTCGCGCAAGCAAAAACGGAGCGGCGCAATGGATAGTATCGATACCTGGCAGCAAAAAATCGGCCTTATCGTGCCGTCGTGGAACACGGTGATGGAATACGAAACGCAGCGCCTTTGTACTATAGGGAAGACCGGCGCCTCGGTGCATTCGATGCGCATTTCCCATACCGCTGACACCGAAGAAAAGCTGATGGGCCTATCGCGGCAGGCGCCCGAAACCGCCGCGCTGCTGGCGCACGCCAAAGTGAACGTCATTGGCTACGGCTGCACCGCCAG
>JAYVQD010000477.1:0-16629 GCA_043777275.1 Nitrosomonadales bacterium | reverse complement strand
TGGATCAAATGCTTAGCAAAATCGTTGCCGAAGAAATTCCGTCCATGTCGGTTAACCAGTTGAATCTATTCGAATAACGTCCGGACACTAGTGATTTTATATATTGTCGCGCCGACTACACCCGGCCAATCTCTATAGGAATCCGCTTCGGTCCAAACGGCCTGCCGAATTTTTCCGCGTAGCGCCCGGCGATGGCTGTGCCGCAATCAGGGCACTTGCCATCCGCCGTCACCCGGTATTCGTCGATACGATACCAGTCGCGCAGGATCAGCGGCGTGTGGCACGACGGGCAGTAGGTGGAGCCGCCGCGTTCGTCGTGCACGTTGCCGGTATAGACGTAGTGCAACCCTGCTTTCAGCGCGATGTCGCGCGCGCGGGTGAGTGTCGCGGGCGGCGTGGCGGCAACATCGCGCATTTTGTAGTCGGGATGAAACGCGGTGAAGTGCAGCGGCACGTCGGGGCCGAGGTTCTTTTTGATCCATTGGCATTCGGCGGTGATTTCTTCGCTGGAATCGTTCTTGCCGGGAATCAGCAGCGTGGTGATTTCGACCCACACGTCGGTTTCGTGCGTGAGATACACCAGCGTCTCGAGCACTGGTTGCAGGTGCGCGGCGCACTGCTTGAAATAGAATTCGTCGGTGAAGGCTTTCAAGTCAACATTAGCGGCGTCCATCTTGGCGTAGAACTCGCGGCGCGGCGCGGCGTGCATGTAGCCGGCGGTGACGGCGACGGTTTGCACGCCCACTGCGTGGCAGGCATCGGCGATATCCATGGCGTATTCGGCGAAAATCACCGGGTCGTTGTAAGTGAAGGCGACGCTTTTGCAGCCGGCCTTGAGGGCGGCCTGCGCGATGGCTTCGGGTGAGGCCTGATCGGCCAACCGCTCCATGTCGCGCGACTTGCTGATGTCCCAGTTCTGGCAGAATTTGCAGGCGAGGTTGCAGCCGGCGGTGCCGAAGGACAGCACGCTGGAGCCGGGATAAAAATGGTTCAGCGGTTTTTTCTCGATGGGGTCAATGCAGAACCCTGACGAACGGCCATACGTGGTGAGCACCATTTCATTGCCCACGCGTTGGCGCACGAAGCAAGCGCCGCGCTGGCCTTCATGCAGCTTGCAATCACGTGGACAAAGGTCGCATTGCATGCGCCCGTCGTCGTTCAGATGCCACCAGCGCGCGGGGTGCATCTCTGTGCCCATGGTTACGTCTGCCACGACTCGCTGAATTTGGCGACGGTGTATGTGTGGAGCTTGACGCCGGGTTCCCAGAAATTCGGTGGCAGCCCCGCCTTTTGTTTGAGCGTGGCCATGAACATCACGGGGTCGGCAAAGTTGTCCCACACCTGCGGCAGGTAGGTGCTGCGATGATGGCCGTACTCGAAGATCACCCCGTGCACCAGAGGTTTTAATTGCGCCAGCGCCGATGTTTCATCGGAAAAAGTCACGGCGCTCAACGCCGAGAGCAATGAAATTTCAACCTCGACCTGCGCATACTCGGCGAGGGTGAGCGACTTGAAGCGCGGGTCTTTAAACGCCGCCGCCAGCGCATTGGCTTTTACATCGTCGAGCAGCGGCCGGTGTGCGCGCAGCGAGCCGATGCAGCCGCGCAGTTTTTTATCAAGGTGCAACGTGATGAACGTCGCGCCTTGTTCGCGCAGCCAAGCGGCGCTTTCGTCCGATGGATGTGTTTTGCCGAGCTGGCCGGCGATAGACGCGCGGGCAATCGGCAGCAGCGTGCGCGCGGCGTCAGTGAGCGGTGGGATGTTGTTCATAAAATGCAAAGGATCCATAACCGACCACGCGCGCTTTGTCGCCGGCGGTGTCGCCGGAGTTGCGCAGATCGATGAGATGGGCCTTAAGCCCACGTTGCTGCGCGAGCAGGTTCAGGCCGATGATAGGTGTCGCGCCGCACGCCTGATGATGCGTGATGTCGGTGCGCAATTCGAGAATGGCTTGTGCGGTGGCGTGGTCGGCGGCTTGCGCATCGGCATACGGCAGGTAGTGCGATAGATCGGAGCTGATGACGATCAGCGTTTCGTCGCCGCCCCACAGCGTATCGAGTACCGTGGCGACTTGTTGCGCAGTGGCGCGCCCGACTGCCAGTGGCACCAGCGTGAATTCATCGATGACTTTTTGCAGAAAAGGCAGATGCACTTCGAGCGAGTGTTCCTGCCGGTGGGCTTCGGCGTTGATGCCTACATAGGGCAGCGCCATCAGTTTTTTCACCGCATCGGCATCCACCCGCACCGTGCCCAGCGGCGTGGCAAACGCATCCACGCCGGGCAGCGCCATGCCGTGAATCGCCACGCGGTGCGTGGGGCCCAGCAACACCACGCGCCTGATACGCGCCCGTGCGGGCGCGATGCGCGCGTAGCTGCTGGCGGCTATCGGCCCGGAATACACAAAGCCTGCATGCGGCGCGATAATGGCTTTGGGTATTGTGGGTGCCGTGGGTGCCGTGGGTGCGACAGCCGCAGGCTTGGCCGCAGCCAGCAGCGCATCGACGTCGCGCGCGAGCACGCCGGCGGTGCCGGGATAGAACATCCCGGCAATCGCGGCGGGGCGAACGGACGGCATCGGGATGAGCAGGGTAAATTCGCGGGTAAGTTACTTGCCGATGTTGAACGCGCCGAGCATTTTTTCGAGCGAATCCTGCTGCGGGATTTGTCCGTCCGGCGTGAGTTTATCGACCAGACCGGGCAGTATTTGCGACAGGCCCGACGCGGCATCGCCGTTCGACATCCCGGCGGATTGCGCCAGTTGCGCGAGCAGGCCGCCACCACTGCCACCACTGCCACCCAGAGAACTTTGAATCTGCTCCGCCGATACCGGCAGATTTTCGCCTTTACCCACCCACGAACTCGCCGCATTGCCGAGGCCGCCCTGCGTCAAAGCGCCTACCAGCGCGCCCAGGCCGCCAGCGCCGCCGCCTTTGTTGGCGACCATTTGAATCACGGCGTTGATTAAAGCAGCCTGACCGGAGTTCTGGCCCTGACCACCCGCACCGCCACCCAGAACGGAACCCAGTATCGAATCAAGTAAGCCCATGATGTCTCCTTTTCAAATTAATGTTCGGATCGCCATTATAGATGAGGTGCAAGTCAGTACGGTTTCACGGACTGTTAGAATGTGATTGAGCACAAAAATTCACAAATTAATTACGCCGATGGCAGTTAAGCCCGATATTTTTGCCTTGATTCCCGCCGCCGGCAACGGCAGCCGCATGGGAGCAGCACTTCCCAAGCAGTATCAAATGCTTGCCGGAAAGCCCTTGATTGCGCATGCGGTTGACGTGCTATGCGCGCATCCGCGTGTGCGCTTGGCGTTCGTGGTGCTGGCGCCGGGCGACGCGCATTTCAACACCCATGATTGGTCTGCGCACAAAGCCCGCGGGCGGCTCGAAACCTTGTATTGCGGCGGCGCGACGCGAGCCGCCAGCGTATTCAACGGCCTGGTGGCACTGGCCGACTTCGCCGACGAAGACGATTGGGTGATGGTGCATGATGCCGCGCGGCCCTGCCTTGATGCCGTGCTCATAGACCGGTTGTGCGACGCGCTGGCCGGCGACAACGTGGGCGGGCTGCTGGCGGTGCCGGTGGCCGACACGTTAAAACGCAGCGACGACCATCAGCGTGTGACAGAAACCGTCGCGCGCGAAAAACTCTGGCAGGCGCAGACGCCGCAGATGTTTCGCTATCGCGTGTTGCTGGAGGCCCTTCGCAACGCTGGCAATGCGGGCGATTCCAACGCTGCAAATTCAAGCGGCATCACCGATGAAGCCAGTGCCATTGAGCGCATGGGTCTGCGTCCGCAATTGGTGATGGGCAGTCCACGTAATCTGAAAGTGACTTTTCCCGAAGATCGTTTAATTGCAGAAAATATAATAAAATCAAATAGTTAGTTTGGTCTGGGAATTTCTTTGCGAGTCCTGTGTCGTATCAGGGGAGCTGGCGGTCGCGTTGGTTCGCAGCATCCCCTAAAATAACGGCCCGTGTAAAAATGGCGCGTCCGCAAGGAGATCCAATTTGATTAAGCAAAGTCAGGCAGCCCTTTGTTCGACTTGTTGTGCCGCAGTGCTGGCGTTCTCAGCCTCAACGTTAACTGTATCCGCGCAACAAGCCACCCCCCCGAAGGCCCCGGCACCGACAACGCAAGCAGCGGTACCACCAAAATCTGCCACCCCACCGGTTGCCGTGAGAAAAGGCCCGCCGCGCGGCCCGATTGAAAAATTTGATTGCAAAATCGGCACCGAAGACAACCATGCGCGCATCGCGGTGCTGGCGCAGGGCGGCGAAGTGCAGAGCGTGGCCTATTACGGCAAGTGGAAACCGCGCACCTGTTCGGTTCATCTGCAGCGCGGCGATGCCTATAGCCGATGGAAAGACAGCGGCGACGCGACCACGATCACCACTGAATTCGGCGATTTTTTAATTCAGACTTCGCGCGCTGAGTATCAACTCTTTTTCCGTGAAGTGGACCGCATGCATTATTGCGGCATGCTGGGCAAGTTAAATGGCTCCATGACGGTGACGCGCGGCCCGAAACGCCAGTGCTCGGTGGAAGGCATTATGGATCGCAACGAAACCGAAAAAGAAGACGAGCTACGCGCCGAGGAAAAATCCGCGCCGCCCGCCAACCCACTCGCGGGGCAGCCTGCAGCGGAAAAAAAGTGAAATTGCAGTTTATAATATAAGTATTTGATTTAAATGGGGAAAATATACTATGAAAATCGCAATGCAGCCCTCTCATCGCAGCGTCATGCTGGCAGCGGCGTCCGCTGCCCTGTTGCTAAATGCCTGTGCGCCGACCGCGCCGATGATGCGTCCCGATGGACAGCCTCCGGTCGATACGACCATGCCGGGCGTTACGCCGCAAGTTATCCCTGAAGTTGTTCCCGCCCGCCCGCGTATTGACACCATGGCGGATGTCCCCGGCGACAAGCCGCTGCCGGTGGTGGCGATGAAAGGCGCGCTTGAGCGCATTGATTGCAAGGATGGTGAAGAAGACCTGCATGCGCGCATCGCGTTTGAAGCGCGCGGTGGACGGGTGGCTAACTTCGCGTACTACAGCAAATGGAAGCCACGCACCTGCGCGCTCGATTTCACGCGCACCTCGCCGGGCACCAAATGGCGGCTCACGCCGGACGGCGCCACCCGTGTGCATACGCCACAAGGCCGATTTCTGATACGCACGCTCGCTGACGCTTACGTGTTTGAGTTCGAGCAGGTCGATCGCGCCCGATTCTGCGGCATGCCAGGCGACATCAACGGCACGATGACGATCAAGCGCAGTGCAAGCAAGCCCGAGTGTTCGGCGGCGGGCATCATGGATGCCAACGACACCTTGCTCGACAACTTGCGCAAGGCCAAATAACCAAATAGCCCCGCGTCAGCGCGTGCGGGTTATGCTGATTTGCCTGCCTGCGCGACAAAATCCGCCGTCATCATCACCGCATCCGCAGGGCCGAGTCCCTTGCGGGATGCCTCGTCGTAGCATTCCAGCGCCTTCGCCGACAGCGGAAGCTCGCGCCCGAGCGAGTGGGCTTCTTCGATCATGGTGCGCAAATCCTTGCGGATGGAATCGATATCAAAGGTGACAGGCTTGGGTGCGGTGCCGCCCAGCGCACCCGTCAGCGCCGGGCCGCGGGTTTTCAGCACATTGGGCCCGCCGGAGGTCTCGGAAAAAATCTCGATCACTTTCGCCGGATCAAGCCCGAGCGGTTGGCACAGCGCCAACGCCTCGCCGCAGGCCTGCCAATAAACCGCTAACGGTAAATTAATTGCCAGCTTCATGCTCGCACCCGCGCCTATCGTGCCGCAATGATCCACGCGCTTGCACAACTGATCGAGCACAGGCTTCGCGCGCGCCAAATGAGACGCCGCGCCGCCGACAAACCCCATCAGCTTGCCATCGCGCGCGGGACCGACCGTGCCGCCCACCGGGCAATCAATCAGGAAAGCGCCCCTGGCGTTGACGGACTTCGCCAGATCGCGCTCGACTTCCGGGCGCACCGTGCTCATTTCCACAAACAGCTTGCCGATGACTGCGCCGCTGAGCAGCCCTTGGGGTCCGCGATACGTTGCATCAATCGCGGCGGCATCGGTCAATATGGTCATGATGAGTTCGCTGCTGGAGGCGAGCGCGGCAGGCGTTGCGGCAACCCTGGCCCCCGCATCCGCCAGCGGTTGGCTCTTGGCGGTCGTGCGGTTCCACACCGTTACCTCGTGACCGTGTTGCAAAAGGCGGCCCGCCATGGCCGCCCCCATACGTCCCATGCCTGCGAATCCGATTTTCATCGGTAGCGTCCTTTGTGAAAGTTGTCTCAATCAGAAACGAAATGCTAGCACGCGATTCGCCGTTAAAAGCGGCAACGGGCAAGAGTTTCGTAACCGCTTGAGTTTTTGATATAATGCGCGGCTTGCGCGCCCGTAGCTCATCTGGATAGAGTACTTGGCTACGAACCAAGGGGTAGGGAGTTCGAATCTCTCCGGGCGCACCATAAAATCAAGAAAATAGGCCATTTTTCGGAGTGGCCTTTTTCTTTGTTGTCAGTGCGTGGGCTTCAGGACAAACCGTGAACCATTTTATGATCGCGCGCGGGCTGTGTTTGATTCTTGGCGGCGCAGTTTCCGCAGCAACCTGCGCTCGCGCCGCGCATGCCGCAGTTACATACCCCGCCAAACCCATCCGCCTGATAGTCCCCTTCTCGCCAGGTGGCGGGTCTGATGTGCCGGCGCGTCTGCTGGCAACGGCGCTTACAGCGAGCATGGGCCAGCAGGTGGTGGTCGATAACCGCGCCGGCGCGGGCGGCATTTTGGCGGGCGAGCTGACTGCCAGGGCGGTGCCGGATGGTTACACGGTGCTGCTCGGCTCGATCGGCATGCTCACCATTATCCCGAATTTTAAAAAGTCGCTGCCGTACGATTCGGAAAAAAGCTTCTCGCCCGTGAGTTTGCTCACGGCCACACCGACGATCGTGGTGGTGCATCCCAGGCTGGGGGCGAATAGCCTGAAGGAGCTGATTGCACTGGCCAAGGCAAAGCCCGCCGCCATTAGCTTTGGTTCGTCGGGCAACGGCAGCTCAACGCACCTGAGCGGCGAATTGTTCAAGGCGATGGCGGGCGTCGATCTCATCCACGTGCCGTATAAGGGCGCAGCGCCCGCCGTGGTTGATTTGCTCGCGGGGCAGATACTCGTGGGTTTCGATACGCTGTCGTCACTGGCGCATGTCAAGGCCGGGCGGCTAAAGGCGCTGGCGATTTCAACCGCGACGCGCTCACCGCTGCTGCCCGATGTGCCGACCATCGCCGAAGCGGCGGTGCCGGGCTATGAAACCTCGTCGTGGAACGGCATTGTGGTGCCGGCGGGCACGCCCCAAGCTATCGTATCCAAGTTGAACGCCGAGATTTTAAAAGCGCTCGCCATCGCCGAGGTGCGTGAGCGCATGCAGGCGAACGGCAACACGCCGCTGGGCAGCACACCTGAAGCGTTCGGCAATCATATTCGGCAGGAGCGGGCACGCTGGGGTAAGCTCATACGCGACGCTAACCTGAGGGTGGAATAAACTAGGTGTAGATAGTTTGAGTGGTCATGGAGGCAGGCTATGACTTACAAAACAGGATTGAGATGTTCCGTGCTGGGGTTGCTGCTCTGGCCGATGGCGGCGTTGCCTCAGGCCAACTATCCCGCCAAGCCCATACGCATGATCGTGCCTTTCCCGCCGGGCGGCAGCACCACCATAGTGGCGCGCCTTATCGGCCAGAAATTGACCGACGCCTGGGGCCAGCAAGTGGTGGTGGACAATCGCGGCGGCGGCAACACCATCATTGGTTCGGACGCCATGGTCAAAGCAGCGCCCGATGGCTATACGCTGCTGCATGTGACCAGCACGCATGTTATCAATCCCAGTTTGCTCAAAACGCCTTACGACGCGGTGCGGGATTTTGCACCTGTCGCAACGATGGTGGGCACGGAGACGCTGCTGGTGGTGAATCCGTCATTGCCGGCGAACAATTTACAGGAGCTGATTGCGCTGGCCAAAGCCAAGCCGGGCCATCTGAATTTTGCGTCGTCGGGCAGCGGCACCACCAACCATCTGGCGATTGAGTTGTTCAGCATTCTGGCGGGCATCAGGATGCAGCACATTCCGCACAAGGGCGCGGGGCCGGCGGTGACCGATTTGATTGGCGGTCAGGTGCAGGTGTTTACCAATAACGCGCTGCCGCTGACGCCGTTTGTGAAAAGCGGACGCATACGGGCGCTCGCGGTGTCGGGTGAGGCGCGCTTGTTGTCGCTGCCGGAGGTGCCGACGTTTACGCAGGCCGGATTGCCGGGTTACGAGGTCAAGTCATGGCAGGGGATATTGGCGCCGGCAAAAACGTCAAGCGCCATCGTCAACAAGCTGTCTGTCGAGATCGGCAGAATCTTGCGTATGCCGGAGGTCAGGGATAACCTGCTGGTGATGGGCGCGGATCCGCTGGTGAGCACGCCGCTGCAATTCAGCGAGCTGATTAAGGTGGATTTGGTGCGCTACGCCAAGCTCATCAGGGAAGCAAAAATACGGCTGGAATAATTTTTCACGAATGAAAAAAGGGTGGTGAGCATGCCGGAAAATAGTAACAACAGGCGTTCCTGGATGATCGTTCCCGCGCATGATTCCGCCGCGGTCACGCGCTGTGCGCAATTCAAGCCGGACGTGATGGTGCTCGATCTGGAGTATTCGGTGCCGCCCAAAGCCAAAGCGTTCGCGCGCGAGGGCCTGGGTGCGCACATCAAAAAAATCGGCGACAGCCAGTCACAAATCTTTGTTCGCATTGAACGCGAGACGCGCTGGGCGGATGTCAGCGCCGCCATGCATCGCGGCGTCACAGGGATTATTTTTCCCGGCCCCGATGCGCCCGACGAAGTGGCCGAACTCGGCGAGCTGATCGCGGCGCTGGAAAAAGAGCGCGGCATTGATCCCGGCGTCACGGAATTGGTGCTGATGCTGGAATCCGCCAGGGGTTTCTGGAACGCAGCATCGATCGCGCAAGCCAGCCCGCGCGTCACCGCGCTGGGCGTGGGGCGCATCGACCTCACCATGCGGCTGGGCCCGGTGCCGCAGGATGAATTCCGGCTGTATCGATTTCTGATGACGCGCACACTCGTCGCGGCGCGCATGCTGGGCATGCAGCCCTTGGGTGCGCTGTGGCGGCCCGGCTCGCGCGGTGGCGTGGCGACGGCAGCAGGCGCAGCCCGAGCGGCGAAAGAAGCCCGGCTGATGGGCTTTACCGGATGCGTGTGTGCCACGCCGGAGCAAGTGGCTTCGATCAACGAAGGATTTGCCTCGGTATGAAGCCCCAACCACATTTGTTCGCAGGCGAAAAGGCGAGGCCTAAGTACATACGCCGCTCGGTGTTTGCCTTGTCCATCGACGATACCCAACTGGGCGAGAAAGCGTTTGCCGCATGGGCCGACGCGATCATTCTGGATTTCGACAGAAGGCCTGGCCGCGACTGGCAGGCCGACCTGAAAGCCCGCATGCCCGGCGCGATACACGCAGCGGCGAAAGGCGGTGCGCAAGTGTTTGTCCGCATCCACCGCGATAGCGTGGTAGGCGAATTGGAAGCAACGGTGTTCGCCGGCCTGTCGGGTGTGGTGCTCAAAGGCGTGAGCGCGCCCGAGGATATTGCGGTCGCGGCAAAATGCCTGGACGCGCTTGAAGTCAGCCGCGGCATCGCCAGTGGCGCGCTTGAAATCGATGTGGAAGTCGATACCGCCGGCGCGGTATGGCACGCGCTGGAGATCGCCCGCATGAGTGAACGCTTCGGCGTGTTCTTCGTCAACGAACCGGCGCTGTGTAAAAACCTGGGCATGCAATCCGCGCCCACGCTGGAATTCGATCCGCTGGAATACATCAAGTCGCAACTGATTACGGTGGCCACCTCCGTGGGCGGAATGGCGCTGGGCATGAGCTACCCCCTGAGCCTGACGCAAGACAATGTTGACGAAGCCACGTTGATAAAAGCGGTGCGGCACGCCAGGGACACCGGCTTTAAAGGCGCGGTGTGCGCGCATGCCTCGTGGATCAAGGTTTGTAATGAGGGTTTTCGCCCCACCGCCGAAGAAGCCGCTTACTACGTGAAAGTCATCGACGTGTTTGCCGAAGGGTTAAAGCGCGGCATGGCGTCGGTGCCGATCGACGGCAAGATGATCGATGTGCCGGTGGATTTGCGCGCGAAGCTCTATCTCAAGTGGGCGAACCGGGTGCGGGCGCGCGATGACGCCAAGGCGCAAGCGCACGAAAGACAGGGAACTTGAATCATGAATAACCGAGTCGCACGCTGTTCGATGTTTGTTACGCCGACCAATCCGCGCTTTATCGATAAAGCGTGGACGAGAGGGGGCGATGTCTACATTCTTGATATCGAGGATTCCATCGCGCCGGCCGAGAAGGAGCGCTGCCGCACGCTGATCCGCGAATCGATAGCCAAGGCCAACCAGGGCGGCGCGTCGATCTACGTGCGGATCAACAAGCCGTTTGTCGATGCCGATCTGCCGTACGCCGTATGGCCCGGCGTCGATCGCATCATGTTGCCGAAAACGGAATCGGCGGCAGAGGTGCAACATGCCCACGAAATTATCTCGCGGCTGGAAAAAGAGCGCGGCATTGTGCCGGGAACCATCGAGCTGTATCCGATGATCGAATCGACGCTGGGCGCGGTGAACATTCATGAAATCCTCACTGCCACGCCACGCAAGTTACGCTCCATGGGCGGCGCCGGCGGCTACGACATGGCCGTCAATCTGGGCATTGAAATGTTCGCCAGCTTTGACCAGTACGCATTCCCGGTGGCCTACGTCGCACTCGCCGCGATGGCGCTGGACATGGAAGCCACTGGCGGCGTATTTGTTCCCAACACCTCCGGGCGCGTCGATCAGGGCGATCAGGCGGCGACGCAAGCCGCCGCGCTGCATGCGGCAGGGGTGCATCACGCCGGTGCGTTGCATCCGAATTTTATTCAGCCGCTGGTGTCCGGCCTGTCGGCGACGGCGGACGAAATCGCGTGGGCGAACAAAGTAATCGTTGAGTTCGACAAGCTGACCAACACCGGTGAATCGATCGGCATGCTCGATGGAAAAGTCATTGATAAATACGAGTTCGATTGGGCCCGGCGCACGCTGGATTGGGCGGCGGCGTGTGCGGCGAAAGATGCGTATAAAGTGCGGGCCATGCGCCGTGCGCAAGCAGGGCAGGCCGCAGGAGAGCAATCGTAAGTATTTGTTTTTATTGAGTTAAATTTTGTGTTTCTCAGAAAAAAGCCATAGTAAAACAAGCGCTGACGAGGAGCGGTAATGCACAAACGATTTGGCCGTTATAGATTGGCTTGCGCGGTACCGGTGTTTCTTGCGCTGTTCAGCGCCGCAGGCGTTTCGGTCGCGGCGTCGTTTCCCGTCAAGCCGATACGTCTGGTGACGCCTTACCCGCCGGGCGGCGGCACCGACGCGGTGGCGCGGCCCATCGCCGCGAGTTTTTCGAAAGCCTGGGGACAGCCGATCATTGTGGACAACCGCGGCAGCGGCGGTGGTGTGGTCGCCGCGCAGATGGTGGCCAATGCGCCGCCCGATGGCTACACTTTGTTTCTGTCTACCGGCGCGGTGATGGTGAGTGCGCCGCTGATCATGGGCGGCGTTGCATTCGATGCGAACAAGGATTTCAGTGCCGTGGGTTTGGCGGCGCTGCTGCCGGCGTTTCTGGTGGCGCAGAGCGCATCGCCGGTGAACTCGGTGCAGGATGTGATCGCGCTTGCGCGCAGTACGCCCGGCAAATTGACGTTCTCATCCAGCGGCACCGGCGGCGGACACCACTTCGCGGTCGAGATGTTGAAGTCCATGGCGGGCGTTGATGTGATCCACGTGCCGTATAAAGGGGGCGGCCCTGCCATCGTGGCGTTGCTCGGCGGTGAGGTGACGTTTAATTTCGGCAACCTGCCGGGCGCGCGGCCGCATCTGGCTTCGGGCAGGCTCAAGGTGCTTGCGGTGGCGAGCGCGAAGCGATCAGCGTTGATGCCGCAAGTGCCGACTATGATCGAATCCGGCTTGCCGGAATTTGAATACACCACCTGGTACGGCTTTTATGTCCCGGCGCGCACGCCGCGCACGATCATTGATGTTATCAACGCGGAACTGCGCAAAACACTTGCCGATCGCAGTATTGCCGATCCGCTGATGGCGCAGGGCGCGGAAGCGTTTCACTCGTCGCCGGAGGTGCTCAGCCGCACCATGCGCGAAGAGCATGCCCGCTGGTCGAAGGTAATCAAAACCGCGAATTTGAAGTTCTAGCGCCCGAAAAACAAACGCCGCGAGGCAAGCGCCCCGCAGCGTTTCTGGTTCACCTGACGGCTACCTTCAGACTATCGATTCGCCAATCGCTGCGCTTATCGCTGTGCCTATTGTTGGGCCTATTGTTGGGCCTATCGTTTGACGCCGCGCCGCCCAATACCTTTTGCGCGATACAAACCGCCGTCGCCCGCGGTGACGTAGAGGCTACCCATGTCGGCGTCGCCGAACGCGCAGCGCATCGGCAGATCGGCCGGCGCGGCATGGGTTTCAAGTATCGTGCCGCCCGGCGAGATCACCAGGATCACGGGGCCGCAGCCGCTTTTTTTCCTGCCCATGCACGCGATGAGATTGCCGTCGCTATCCAGACACAGACCCTCGATGCCGCGCTCGCCGAAAGCAAAATTCAGCAGACATTTGCCGTGGTGGTCTACGCTGCCATAGGCATTGACAGCATAAGCCAGAAGCTGGCACACATCGCCGCGATCCGCGTCGCCATCCGCCACGTACAGCGTTTTTTCATCCGCTGACAGCAGAACAGCACGTGGGCCTGCGGTGTCGTGTGTCACGCGGTTCAGTCGAAATACGCCGGGGCCGGTGGGGTCCGCGCGCAGTACCGACGCGTGGTCGAGCATCGGCGCGGTGGGCGGGCCGTAGGGCGCCTGCGCGTTGTAGGGATCGGCGATCCACAGACGTCCTTTGCTGTCCACGATCACGTCGGCGGGCTGGTTATTGCGCACCCCTTCCAGAAACTCCGTGACGGGCGTGGCCGAGCCGTCATTCAAAAACTGTATGACACGCCGTCCGCCTTCCTGGGCGCCGAACACCGAGCCGTCTTTTGCCACGGCCAGGCCGTTGACGCGGCCCGTCCAGCGGCGAAAGTTGTCCGCCTTGCCGCTCGCGGGATCAAAGCGCAGCACGCGTTCTTCAAGCACCGCGCTGCACAGCATGCCTTTGCCGTCCCACGCCAGCCCACCGGTTCGGCCTTTGTAGGGGCCGGCAACGAGTTCAAAATTCCATGCCATCTTGTTCTCCTCTCTGGCTTAGCGTGAAGGGACGCCGGCGATGTTCACGCGCGTGCGTGTGACCGAGCCGATGTTGGTGATGTAGAGTGATTTCCAGTCATCGCCGCCAAACGCAATGTTGGTGGGGTGATGTCCCGGCGTTTTGATGCGCACGATCGGCTTGCCCGAAGGATCGTGTACCCAGATGCCGCCCGGCGCGGTACACCACACGTTGCCGGCGACGTCGCATTTCATGCCGTCGGGCACGCCGCGTTCGGGGCCGCTGTACTGATGGAAGATGCGCGAGTTGGCGACGCTGCCGTCCGCTTTGACGTCGTAGGCGCGTATCACACGCTCGCGGCTGCAATTGACGTAGAGAATTTTCTCGTCGGGCGAGAAGCACAGCCCGTTGGGATACACATTGTCTTCGCAGATGGCGGTGAGCGTTTTGCCGTCGGGCGCGATGCGAAACACCGGCTGCGTTTCAAGATAGCGCTGCACGTCGGTGCCGACCATGCCGACGTTGTACATGCCGCCGGGCGGATCGGTAAACCAGATCGCGCCATCGGAGGTGACGACGATATCATTCGGTGTGTTGAGCTTTTTGCCTTGCCATTTGTCAGCGAGCGTTTTCCACGAACCGTCTTTTTCCTGACGAAACACCGTGCGGCCGCCCCAGCCGGCGACGAGCAGCCGGTTTTCAAGATCCAGCGCCAGTCCGTTTGCTTTCACCGAAGGGTTCAATATCACTTCTTGTCCCACGCCCGGCTTCCAGCTCCAGATGGTGTCGCCCACGATATCGGTAAACAACAGGCGCTTGCCGCGCGCATCCCATACCGGCCCTTCGCCGAAGATGATGTCACGCGCGATGAGTTCGACAGGCGGGCTTTTGTCGACGATGCGCTCCCAACCCGGGGCGCACATATCGACTTCTACGCTCAGTGCTTCCAGTGATCCATGCATCGGCGGCTCCTTTACTTGAAATGCAATGCGACAGGTTGAATTTTTATTGTCTGGGCCATGGCGTCGGCAACCTCATCAGCGCAGCACAGGAGAATACAAGAGGATTGCGTTGGACGCCACCGACGCCCGCGCGAAGCAAAAGGGGATTTGCGTTATTTGCCAAGCGCGGTCGTGGTGAAATCGCCGGGCGCGGTAATCTCAAGCAGTTCCAGATCATCCGAGCAGTCGAGTTCATTATGCGCAATGCCGGGCGGTTGCAGGCAGCAATCACCGGGGCCGAAGGTGTGTTCGCCGTGCCCTTCGTAGGTGAATTTGATCCAGCCCTTGAGGATGTAGATCATCTGAAAATCAAGGCCATGGCGGTGCAGCCCGGTGGTGTGCAAGGCGCTGTGATCCGCGCCTTTTTTAACGCGAATCACATGCGCCTTGAATTGCTCGTGCGTCGCTGCCTTGATGCCCAGATCGCGGTATTCGAGGAAGGGCCGCAGGCCGGATTCAAATGTCGCTTGCGCGGCGAGGCTGGTCGAGAACTTCATTTCCGTGGTGGTCATGGTGTATCCCCTCGATGATGGCGATAACTGCGCCGTATATTTAGCCGGGAATCACCGGCAACAGCACATAAGGCATTTTCCCCGGCGAGAAATGCAACGTATTCTTGCCGCCAAAAATTTCTGCTGGCCGATCCAATGGTTGTGAGTGCGTGAACGGCCCCACGCCTTTCATTGGATACGGCGCGTGGGCGACGCCTGCATCAGTGCCGTCGAACTCGTAATCTTTGCCGCGCACGGTGAACGCAATCCGGTAGCCCACGGGAACCACAATCGAGGTTGGCCAGATTTCGACATCGAGTTCGACGGCCTCGCCGGGCGTGAGCGGCCACGCTTCGTCGTGCGTGTGCCATGGACGGTACGGCTTGCTCTCTTGCGGATCGCACTTGCGTTGCGAGGCGCGCAGCCAACCCAGGCCCACCGGTGTGCGCGGATCGTTGGAGCCGATGAACACCACTTCTTTGCCCGCCGGGTCATACACGCGCAGCGCGACGAATACGTCTGCGTCGGTGGTGTCGGAAGACAGCCACAGCTTGGCAGCGACCGGGCCGGTGATTTCAAGGTCGCGGGTCATCGGCGGCGTGAGGAAGGTAACGCCTTCACCAGTTGTTACGTAACGTATTGTTTTATATGATATTTCTGTTTCAGTGCCAAGGCTGAAATCTTCCGGCTGCAAATAATATTGGGTCCACTGCGTGCGCGCCAGCGGCCATTCGTTTTCGGCGCGCAGTGCAAATTTTTCACCGGGGCTGCGCACGTTAAGCGATACGCGCGGCTGCTGCTCCCACCCATTGTTTTCACCTTTGAGGAAGTGACCGAAAAATTTCTTTTGCAGCGCTACGCCGTATTGGCTATAGAAATGCGTGAAGTGCGTGTCACCGTGAACCTCCAGCCACTTTTGTTCGGACGCGGCGCGCAGGTAGCCTTCAAAGTTGCCGCGCGGATGCAAGCCTTGTCCGCCCCAGTTGCCGGAGGAGAGCAGCGGCACGTTGATTTTGGAAAAATCCGGCATGCGCGCGCGGTAGTAGTCGTCGATGAAGGGGCGGCGCAAGGCTTCACCATCCACATCGGCGCGATTCGCCTTCAGTTGTTCAACGCTCAACGTCTCCGGCCCGGCAATGGTGTCGCCGGTGACGGTACTGCGCGCGCCGCGATCACCCACGCCGTATTGCACGCTCAATACCTGGCGGTTGTACCAGGAGTTCAAAAAGTCACACAAGATGCCGCCGTGGCGTGAAAGGTCACGGTAATAATCCGACGCGCCTTCCCAGATGCACAGCGCCGCCAGATGCGGCGGTTGCAGCGCGCCGACCTGCCATTGGTTCATCG
Organism: Nitrosomonadales bacterium; assembly: GCA_043777275.1. Classification (GTDB taxonomy): domain Bacteria; phylum Pseudomonadota; class Gammaproteobacteria; order Burkholderiales; family SG8-41; genus UBA5216. The sequence goes on along the minus strand of JAYVQD010000477.1, from coordinate 469 downwards.
CGTAATACGAAATGCCGTTGATGCCGACCTTGCCATTGCTCCACGGTTGCGTGCCGGCCCATTCGATGCAATGGTAAAAATCGAGCGCCTCGCGCGCCGACCAACTGTCGAGCACGCCGGGCGAGCGGCCCGCGCCGCGCGAATCCACGCGCACGCACACGTAACCATCGGGCACCCATTTCTCGGGATCGACCAGCTCCCAGTTTTGATACTTGTTGCTTGAGCCTTCAAGCGTATCGGGCACGGCGCTGATGAGCCGCGCCCATTGGCTTTTGTAGCCTTCTTTAAAATCCAGTCCCTTGGCGTAGGGGCCGTAGGTCAGGATCACCGGATGTTTGCCTTCCTGCAAAGGACGGAACACATCGGCGCGCAGCACAAGACCGTCTTCCATGGTGATCGGGGCATCCCAATCGATGTGCATGCCGTCGCGGACTTCGTTTTTTTGGCTTTTCATTTGATTCATGAGTGT
>JAYVQD010000476.1:0-4238 GCA_043777275.1 Nitrosomonadales bacterium | reverse complement strand
TGCGATGTCGAGATTGTTTTTCTCCAGCATCATCATGTGCCCGTTGCCGCGGATGCCGATGGCGGGCAGCCGCACAAAGGTGTTGGCCACGCCCGCCTGACTCAAAAATTTGGAGGTGCAGTGGTCGTACGGCGCGTGATACGAAGCTTCGCTGACGACGATAAGGATGGGCACGCCTTTCAAAGCAGGCAACTGACGCGCCGGTTCGGGTTGCAGCCAGCAGTTGATGAGGTTGGGCGCGTCAGCCGTGGGCTGGCGCACGAAATTCAGTTCTTTCGCGGTGGCCGCGGTCGGGTGATAGGTCAGCGGGCCGCGCGTGACGCCCCACGCACGGGCCACAGCCCCGTCTTTATAAAACGATTCGGCGCCGGGTGTCATCACCACGTCGTGCAGCGGGCCGCCGCTGGGCTCGATGGCGATGACCCCTTTAACGAGTTTCGGACGGTCGTTGGCGAGCGCCCAGCCGAAGGGGCCGGACTGCGAATGCGTCAGCACGATCGCAGGCCCAATTTTATCCAGCAGCGCAATACCCGCTTCGCGATTGAGTTGTTCGATCATGCCGACATCCGCAATGTCTTCCACTTGCGACGAAAAGAATTGATCAAACGTGGGGTCGCCCGCGACACCGGTGCCGGGCCATTGCGTGTGTAACCGTGCCTGTGGGTACTGATTGGCGCGCGCGGGGGCGGTGAAGCGCTCGGACATGGCCTGGGTGTTGGGTTGGCGCGTGAGTCCGTACACTTCAGTGAAATAGCCCGAACGCGCGCGCCCCGGCTGATCGACGATGTACACCGCATAACCCTGCTTCAGAAAATAATCGCCCCAGCCCTCGCGGCCATCCGGCGTGCCCATGAAGTTGGTGCCGGTTTGCCCGCCGCCGTGCCACATCACCACCGGGTACGGGTGCTTGCGATCCGCCGGGATTTGAAATTGCACATACATCTGATTGACGCGAATCTGCTGCCCGGTTTTATTGGTGACGTATTTGCCGCCGGCGAAGAAATAGCCTTGTTCGGCGAGATTCAGTTTGCCGCTGGGAGTCGAAGCGCAGCCAAAGAGCGTTGCCGCAGTTGCCAAGGCGACTGCCGCGCAGAGGCGGTTGAAATTGGGGAAGGTGTTCATGGGCGTCCTTTACGATGTCTCGTGCGAGGCTGTGTTATGGGTTCCCGCCTGCGCGGGAACGACGGTATTGTGTAGTTGTTATGTGTTTGGTGCTGTCTCAAATTTTACTCAGAATGGCCGCGCCGCGGGCCAATGTTGCTTCCGACTTGGCAAAACAAAAACGCAGCACCTTGTGCGCGGGCGGCTCGCGGTAGAACACCGACACCGGTATCGACGCGACGCCGTGGTCGCGGGTCAGGCGGATGGCGAGGTCAGTGTCGGCTTCGTCGCTGATGGCGTCGTAACATAAGTTTTGAAAAAACGTGCCGCGCGAAGGCAGCGGTTTAAAGCGCGAGCCTTTTAAGCCGTCGAGAAAGAAATCGCGCTTTTGTTGGTAGAACGCGGCGAGCGACAGATACGCGTCCTTGTTCTTCATGTAATCCGCGAACGCATACTGCACCGGACCGTTGCAGACGAAGGCGTTGAACTGATGCACCTTGCGGAATTCGAGCATGAGGTTTTTCGGCGCGATGGCGTAACCCATTTTCCAGCCGGTGACGGCGTAGGTTTTGCCGAAGGAGTTGACCACGAAGCTGCGTTCCGCGAGGCCCGGAAAACGCGCGACGCTTTGATGCTGGTGGCCGTCGAACACCAGATGTTCATACACCTCGTCGCTGGCGACGATGATATCGGTGTCGCGCAGCAGGCCTTCGAGCACGCGCAGGTCTTCGGCGGAAAACACGCTGGCTGTGGGATTGTTGGGCGTGTTCAATATCATCATCCGCGTTTTCGGCGTGATGGCGTTTTTCACCGCCTCCCAGTCGATGCTGTAATCGGGGTAGCGCATCTGCACATACACTGGCTTGCCGCCGTTGACTTCAACCGCCGGGCCGTAGCTGTCGTACGCGGGCTCGAACAGAATCACTTCGTCGCCGGGGCTGACGAACGCGCTCACGGCGGTAAAGATGGCGTAGGTGGCGCCCGGGGTCACGGTGACTTCGTGTTCCGGGTCGTAGCTTGCGCCGTAGAGCGTGTGCATTTTTTCGGCGATGGCCTCGCGCAATCCCATGATGCCGGCCATCGGCGGATATTGATTCAGGCCCGAGTTAACGTATTTGCAGAAAAGCGCTCGCAGTTCGGGCGCGCAATCAAAATCCGGAAAGCCCTGCGACAGATTGATCGCGTTGTGATCGGCGGCGAGCTTCGACATGGTGGTGAAGATCGTGGTGCCAACTTGGGGGAGCTTGGAGGTGATACGGCGTGGGTAATCGCGCATTAGTGTAAGTATTTGTTTTTAAACGATAATTAGTTGGTTGTCGCACGTTTTTCCGTAAGCGCATGGATGTCGTCGATGTACCCCTGCAGCTTGTGCAGCACATGCTCGCGTTGCTGCGGGGTCAGCATGCGTTCGACTTCGAGGTAGAGCGCGACTCTTTTTTGGGTGGCGTCGTTCTGCGCTTTGTCGAATTCGGGCGCGCGGCCTTTTTCCCAATCGGTGAGCCACGTTTGCAGTTGCGGCGCGAACTCGGATTTGTTGTGCCGCAATTTTAGCAGTGAAAGAAATTCTTTTTGCCGCCGCTGGCGATCCTGATGACGCAGAGCGTCGGTGGACGGAATCGCATCGTTGAGCGCGGTCACACGCTCTTCTTGTGCGTGGGTAAGCGCGCCCGCCCATTCGCGCAGTTGCTTTAGCGTGCGTTCGAGCCGCGCGCGTTTGCGATCGTCGGGCGTGCCGTTGAGTTTGTATTCGCGCGCGAATTTCTGGTTCACCTTGCCGAACTGTTTTTCCAGCGCGCGGAGGTTGTCCGGCGTGAGCGTCGCCAGCAGTTCGGCAGCGTCGTTGGCACCGTGCTGTGCAATGGCGCGAAACCGTACTTTGGCGCCGTCTATTATCCATGCAGCGTCGTCGCGTGAAAATTGTTTTTGTCCGCGTTGTTTGATCTGCGTCAGAAACTGCGCGTAGCCGGGCAACTGTTCCTGGCGATGCCATTTCAGCAAGCGATCGATGCGGGTATGGAAATCCTGTTTTTGCGCGGGCTCGAAATCAAAATAATCGTCGGCCATCCACGCGAGGAGCGTGTCAGCCTGGTTGTAGCCGATGCGTATCGCGCTGCAAGCGGACAGCAGCGCGAACGATAGCGCGAGCAGCAGCGCGAGTACAACGCGATGGAGGGGGTTGCGCCGTGGGGGCAAGGCCGGCATGGGCTGCGAGGCTCGTTAAGCGAAAACAGGGCCGTGTAGGCCCCGTTTTTGTGGCGCCGCGGCAGGCTGAATCAGAGGGATCCGGTGCCGACCTTGGCGCATTGCTCGTCCTGATCGCCGGTGACGCCGCTCACACCGACCGCGCCGATGATCTTGCCGCCGACCACGATGGGTTCGCCGCCGGGTGAGCCGATGACGCCGGGCAGGGTCATGATGGCCACGCCGCCTTTGGCGATGACATCAACAAAGGCGCGGGTCGGGCGGCGGAACGTTGCCGCGGCGACCGCCTTGTCCTGCGCGATGCGCACGCTGGCGATTTGCGTATCGTTCATTTTTTCAAAGTACACCAGCTTGCCGTGGGTATCGACCACGGCAACCGCCACGCGCCAGTTATTTTTCTGGCACTCGGCCAATGTCGCCGTCGCGACTTTTTTGGCGACATCGATGGTGATGTCGGCGCCGTAGGATTGCGCGTTTGCCATGCCGGCGGCGAGCGCGAGCGAGAGCGCGCCTGCGATGCTTGAGATCATTTTTGTTTTGGACATGAAGGTCTCCTTGGTGGTGGGGGTGTGCAGTGATGGGGTGATCGGGTGATTCGATGATACGGTGAAACGCCCGCTACGATACTCGCCGGTGATGGCGCAGGCAATCGCTAACGTTAAAAATAGACGGTGAAAAGTCTACAGCGCGTGAAAGTGTTCCAGCATGCGCTGCCGCATTGCAGCATCGGGCAGACGGCCCATGCCAGCCTGCATATTATCCTGAAGATGGGCGACGCGGCGTGTGCCGGGGATCACGCACGTCACCGCCGGATGGCCCAGCAGGTATTTCAGAAAGAATTGCGCCCATGAATGGCAGTCGAATTCCGCAGCCCACGCAGGCAGCGGTTTGCCTTTGACACGGCCAAATAGATTGGCTTGCGCGAATGGACGATT
>JAYVQD010000475.1:0-16669 GCA_043777275.1 Nitrosomonadales bacterium | reverse complement strand
TTGCCGGCGTGCTGATGTTCCGGCTGGTCTGATTACTGCACCGGCGTGCGCTACGCCGCCTTGACCGGCGTTCTCTTCGGCGGCGGCACGCCTACCACGGCGATGCGGATGTTTTCGCCGCTGTTGTTGAGCAACTGATGCTCGATCACATCCGGCGGCATGTGGATGGTGTCGCCGGGGCCCACCGTCTGCTCCTTGACCTCGCCGGATTCGGTTTTCCACTGAATCACGCCGTTGCCGCTCAGGACAAAATAAATCTCCTCGAAATTCGCCGGGTATTCGACCTTGACGCCCTCATGCACGTACTGGTCGTGCTTGTGCCAGTGGTGCGGACTGTGGCCGGGCGCAATTTCATCGACATTGAAAAAGAAGTTTTCCGTGGCAACGATACGCCTGATCTGCCCGGCCTCTCTCGGAAGGCCGCGGATGTTCTGCGGCGCAACCGAATCCGCTTTTACGATTTTTAGCTGTGCCATAAACGCTCCCTTGCCGGTGTCCCGGTGTTACTGCACACCCGCCGCACTTGAGCGCAACAGCTTGCCGCTCATCGCGCCGGTATGCTCGCCATGCTTGAACGACACCTTGCCCGCCAGGATGGTCGCCATGATGCCTGTTGATTTTTGCTTGAGCCGGCGCGCGCCGGTCGGCAGATCGTTTTCGATGCTCGGTATTTCCGGTGCGATGGTCGCGGGATCGAAGATGTTCAAGTCCGCGATGCAGCCCTGGCGTATCAGGCCGCGATCGGTGAATCCCCACGCCATCGCCGGCGCGAGGGTAATCATTTTCACGCCTTCTTCGAGCGTGAACGCCTGTTTTTCGCGCACCCAGTAGGCGAGCAGGTGCGTGTGTATGGACGAATCCATGATAAGGCTGACATGCGCGCCGGAGTCGGAGAATGTCATCACCGTGCGCGGGTGCCGCAGGGTCGCCAGCGACTCCGCGTCGCTTTTGGGCACGGTCGCCGGATCAAATTGCATGAAAAGCTGATTGAAGTTGGACGCCACCGCGAGGTCCATCATCACCTCCACCGGATCAACGCCGCGCTCCGCCGCTAATTCATCGACGGTGCGATTGCCCGACACCGCGTTGTTCACGACATACATGTAATCGTAATTCGGCTTGCGCGGCTCGCCGCCGCCGGTGCGGTAGACGCCGCGCTTGGTGGCGTCTACCAGGCGCTTGCGCTGTTGCGGATCGGTGAAAGCGCGGCGTTGTTCCTCGATCGACAAACCGCGCACTGCTTGCCATTCGGCAAGATCGTCGAACTGCAAACGCCCCTTGAACGACAGCACATGCGAAATGCCGCGCGTATGCGTCTGCCCGAACATGCGCCCCCCGGCCTCGGCGGTGGCGTCCAGCAGATTCAGCGCATCGTCCACGCCCGCGCTGCCCGCCGGTATGCCAAAGGTGACCGGCACGCCGCTTTTTACCGCGAGAGCAAGCAGCCGGTCGTTGACGGCCTTGCGTACCGCGGGGTCGGACGAACGGGCTTCCCGTTCGCGCGCATACTCGAACAGGCCGCGTCCCGTTTTCCCCATCAGGCACACGAGGTGGGCGAGTTCCTCCCACGACGCATGATTCGATGCCACCGGCCGGTTGTCCGGCTCCGGCAACTTGTGGCCCGTCGAACGCGAACTGGTGAAACCGATAGCGCCCGCGTCGAGCGCATCGAGCAATTCAGTCTCCATCGCCCCCAGGTCATCGCGGCTTGCCTGCTGCTCGAATGCGCGCGCGCCCATGACGTGCGTGCGCAGCGCCGAGTGCCCGATGTTGGCGGCGTAGTTGATCGCCTTGGGCAGCTTGTCCACCACATCCATGTACTGCCGGAACGATGTCCAGTCCCAGCGGATCGCGACCGCCATCGCCTCGGCGGAAATATCCTCCGCGCGCGCAATGTTGGCGACGATCAGATCGCGCTGCGCGGCGGAACCGGGCGCGAGCGTGAATCCGCAGTTGCCCATCACTACCGTGGTGACGCCGTGCCAGCACGAGCAACTGCCCAGCGGATCCCAGAACACTTGTGCATCCATGTGCGTATGCCCGTCGATAAACCCGGGTGAAACGACATGGCCGGTGGCGTCGATTTCTTCCTTGCCCTTTTCAGCAATGCGCCCGATCGCCGCGATGCGATCGCCCTGCACGCCGACATCCGCGCGATATTTCGGCAGACCCGTGCCATCGACGATGGTGCCGTTACGAATCACGAGATCGAACATGGGGTTTCTCCTGAGTTGAGTTACCGGGGGTGCTGCGATCGGCGGGATTTCACTACACACACGCTGCAGGGCACCGTCTGAAACTAGGCTATCACAATTGCGCGCGCCCGCAACACCTCATGTGACCTCACGCGACCTCACGCAACCTCACGCAACCTCTGCGACCGACAGCGTGCGCCCCGTATCCGACGCTTGTTTGAGGGTGTCGATGAAACGGTGCAGGTCAACCGCGGCGTCAAACGCCGGCAGGCGGCTGTTGGGTTTGCCGGTGCGGATGCTCTCGGCAAACAACGCGTACATCTGCCCGACGTTAAACGGATCGCCGCGCGGAAAATGCGCCGGCACGTGCATAAAACGTTCGGGCAGCGCAAGGTCCTGCAACGTATGGCTGCGCTGCGCGCCCTGCACGCGCAACATCTCGCCGCGCTGCGACGAAATGTTGCCGGTGGCGATGAGCGTGCCTTCGCGGCCAAAGATTTCCATGCGAAAGCCGGGGCCGGCCCAGGGTATGGCGCCCACATGCACCGACGCCACCGCGCCGCTCGCCAACTGGCCGCTGACCATCACGTTGTCCGGTGAGGTCACCCCCACCATTTTTTGGGTATCGGTTTCGTACCACTGCTTGACCTGGGTCGTGACCATGCACGCCACGCGCGAGAAATTGCCCGCGACAAAACGCAGCGCGTCGATCACGTGGCCGCTGGCAATAGTCAGCGGGTTCGCGCCGAGGCTGGCGTCACGCTGCCAACTGCGGCTGGAGGGGCGCGCCAGCGGGCCATCGCGCATGGTGGTGACGTGGCAGGCCAGCACCTCGCCGACGTAACCGGTTTCAATCAGCTCCTTCATATACAGCAGCGCGGGGCTCACGCGCGATTGCAGGCCGACTGCGGTTTGCACGCTGCGGGCTTTGGCCAACGCTGCGAGTTCGACGGCTTCAGCAGTGGTGCGGCCCAGCGGCCATTCGGTGTAGACCGGCTTGCCGGCCTCGATGGCGGCGCGGGTCGGCTCGTAGTGCGAAGGCACCCGCACCACCACCGCCACCGCGTCGATCTCGTCTGATGCCACCATCGCGCGGTAATCAGTGAAGGCAAGCTTCGCGCCAAATGCCTTGCGTGCCGCTTCCGCGCTGTCGGCGTTGCGGGTGCAGACCGCCGTCAACTCGATATCCGGGTGTGCCCGCAGCGCCGGGAAGTGCGACTGCGAGGCCCACGTCGAACCCACGTTGGCGCCGATAAATCCCAGGCGAATTTTGTTTGGCATGATGCAGGCTCCTTCAGGTGATGGTGTCAGGTGGGGGCGCAGCAACCGCGCCACCGTATTCAGTCAACCCGGATATTGCCGGCCTTAATCACCTTCGCGTAGCGGGCGATTTCGCGCGCGAGGTGGTTGCCGAGTTCTTCGGGGGTGCTGCCGACCGGCTCGCCGCCTTCGCGCGCGATGAAGTCGCGTATTTCAGGTGACTTGAGTGCGTCAACGGTAACGCCATGCAGGCGGGTGACGATTTCGCGCGGCGTTTTTGCGGCGAGAAACAAGCCGAACCAATTGTCCGATTCGAAATCCGCATACATCGACGCCATCGTCGGCAGTTTGGGATACACGCTGGAAGGCTTGCGCGTGGTGACCGCGAGGCCGCGCAGTTTGCCGCTGTCCAGATGCTGCTTGATGGTGGTGAGCGTGGCGAACGTGAGATCGACCTCACCGCCGAGGATGGCGGTGGTGCCGGGCCCGCCGCCTTTGTACGAGATAGATTCCACCGGGATGCCGGTCTGTTGCTTCAACATTTCAAGCGCGATGTGGCTGGTGGTGCCTGCGCCATTGTGCCCGCCGTTCAAACCGGCTTTGGTGCGTTTGGCCAGCGCCACCAGCTCCGGCACCGATTTCACCGGCACGCTCGGATGCACCGTCACCACCAGCGGTACCGACGTCAGCCACGTCACCGGCACGATATCGCGCAGCGGATCGAATTTCGCGCGCGTGGCGTACAAGGTGGCGTTCACCGACAGCGAAGCCGACGTGAGCAGCACGGTGTAGCCGTCAGGCGGCGCACGCGCGACGAGCTCGGCGCCGATCATGCCCGCGGCGCCGGCGCGGTTGTCCACCACGAACGGCTGGCCCAGTGTTTCGTGAAACTTTTTCGCCAGCAACCGCCCTTGCAAATCGCTGCTGCCGCCGGGTGAAAACGGGATGACGATGCGTACGGATTTTGCGGGCCAGGCCTGCGCAGCAGCGTGCATCGGCACAAGCCATGTCAGTAACGCAAACGCTATCGTGAGTTGCTGTTGTGATGTAAGCATCCGTGACCTCTTCAAATCCAATAGACAGCAGGCAATGCGCGCGCAGCAGCATTGTAGACCGTACGGTCGATCACGCGCGCAGCGGATGGGTGGACGGCGCCGTGGTTGGCGGAGATTCGGCAAGCGAGTATTCTTCGCGTTCCTGTTTGATCGACTCGCTTAGGAACGCTGATGACTGCTCCCGCCCCCGTAGCTCCCGTGGTACTGGCCGAACGCCCCGCCGACGGCGTGGGCCTGATTCGCATCAACCGCCCTGACGCACGCAACGCGTTGAATCTGGAGGTGCGCAAGTTGCTTGCCAAGTACCTGACCGAAATGGGCGACGACCCATCGATACGCTGTATCGTGTTGACCGGCAATGACAAAGCCTTCGCCGCCGGCGCGGATATCAAGGAGATGGCGAACGCGGGTGCGATTGAAATGCTGTTGCGCGGCACGCACAAGCTTTGGCGCACCATCGGCGCGTGCCCGAAGCCGGTGATCGCGGCGGTGAGCGGTTTTGCGCTCGGCGGCGGCTGCGAACTGGCGATGACCTGCGACATCATCATCGCCGGCGAAGGCGCGCGCTTTGGTCAGCCCGAAGTGAAAATCGGCATCATCCCCGGTGGCGGCGGCACGCAGCGTCTGCCGCGCGCGGTGGGCAAGTACAAAGCGATGCGCTATTTGCTGACGGGCGATCTCATCAGCGCGAAGGAGGCGTTCGACATGGGCCTGGTGAGTGAAATCGTCGCCGATGCCGAGGTTGAAAAACGCGCCATCGCCATGGCGCAACAAATCGCCGAGCTGTCGCCGCTGGCGATTGAGCAGGTCAAAGAATGCGTGCTGCGCGGTATGGATGCTTCGCTCGACACCGGCCTTGCGCTGGAAACCAAGGCGATACAAATGCTGTTTGCCTCGCAGGATCAAAAAGAGGGCATGGCGGCGTTTATCGAAAAGCGCATACCAAAATTCACCGGCAAGTAAACCCGTGGCCGTATTGAGCGCTGCCGACGCCCGCGCCCGCACGCTCGCTATTGTCGCCCTGCTTGCCGGCGCGACGTGCATCGGCACTTCGGCGCTGTTCGTCAAGGTCAGCGAAGCGGGGCCGGTGTCCACCGCGTTCTGGCGGGTGTTTCTGGCGCTGCCGTTTTTGTGGGTTTGGGCGTGGACCGCGCAACGCAACCAACCGCCCGCGCAGAGCAACCCGCGCGCGTTGTTGTTCGCTGCGGGATTTTTTTCCGCGGGCGATCTCGCGGTGTGGCACTGGTCGATTGTGCTGACCTCGGTGGCCAATGCGGTGTTGCTGGCGAATCTCGCGCCGATTTTTGTCACGCTCGCGGCGTGGTGGCTGTGGCGCAAAAAACCGGCGGCGATGTTTCTCGCCGGACTGCTGGCGGCGCTCATTGGCGTGATGCTGATGGTGGGTGGCGATTTTTCGAATACGGGAGGCCGCGCGTTGCTGGGGGATGCGTTGGGCGTGGTGACGGCAATGTTCTACGCCGCGTATCAGCTCACGGTCACGCGGCTGCGCGGCACAGTCAGCACCGCACGCATCATGGCGATCAGCAGCACGGTGACCGCCGCGTTTCTGCTGCCGCTGGCGTGGTTGTCGGCGGAGGTGTTTTTTCCGGTCACCGGCGTGGGCTGGGCAAAAGTATTCGGACTCGCGCTGATTTCGCAAGTCGCGGGCCAGAGTTTGATCGCATATGCCATGGCGCACCTGCCCGCCACACTGTCGTCGGTGGGGCTGCTTTTGCAACCCGTGATGGCGGGCCTGTTTGCGTGGATACTATTGGGTGAGACGTTGGGCGCGGTGGCGATAGCCGGTGCGGTGCTGGTGCTGATCGGCATACGGGTTGCCACGCTGGCTGAGAGCAGGCCATGAATTATTGCTTTAAAACAAATACTTAACGTCAAAATCATTTGCCACGGATTTGCACAGATGAACACAGATTAAGACCCAACCCGTCGTTCACGTGCAGACGCAATCACATCGCACCGTAGCCTGTGGCAACCAGTATCGGATCGACAACACGAAACAGATGGCAGAATGGTTTTAATCTGTGTTCATCTGTGTAAATCTGTGGCAAAAATTCTTTTGATTTTTCTACACCAGAGACCCATATGAAAATCACCCGCGTGCGTGCTATTCCCATGTCCGACCCGGTGCCGCCGGAGCGCCGTCATCGCACCGACCTCGGCACCAAAATGAAAAGCGACGCCACGCTGATCCTGATCGAAACCGATAACGGCTTGACGGGCATGGGTGCGGCGCTCGGTTCGCCACCGGTCATCGCCGCCATCGTCGAGCACGAACTCGCGCCGGAACTCATCGGCGAAGACCCGATGTTCTCCGAGCGTATTTTTGAAAAAATGGTCAACGGCTCGCGCGCCAAACCCGCGCTCGATCGCGGCGTGCCGCAAGCCGAAACCAGCCGCCGCAGCGGCATGGTGATGGAAGCGATTTCCGGCGTAGACATTGCAATCTGGGATGTTAAAGCCAAGGCGTTGGGCATCCCCGTGTATCAGGCCCTGGGCGCGGTGCGCAGTTCCGTGCGCGGCTACGCCAGCGGCGGCTGGGCGCCCGGCAACGAGGCCGAAGCGGAACTCGGCGGCTATGCAGCCAAAGGCTTCACGGCGGTAAAAATGCGCGTGGTGGGACGTGATGGATTTTCGATTGAAAACTGTGTGCGACGTGTCGAGGCTGCGCGGCGCGGCATCGGCCCCAACGTCGAGCTGATGGTGGACGCGCACGCCTCGCTCGAAACGCCGGTGGCGATACGCTTGGCCAAAGCGCTGGAGCCATACCACATCGCGTGGTTTGAAGAGCCGGTATCGCCCGACAATCATGCAGGCATGGCCGAAGTGCGCGCCTCGACGCGTATTCCCATCGCGTCCGGCGAGCGTGAATTTTCGCGCTATGGTTTTCGCAGCATGATCGAGCACAAAGCCATCGACATCGCGCAACCGGATGTGGCGCGCGCAGGGGGCTTAACCGAAATTCGCCGTATCGCGGCACTGACTGCCGCGCACGACCTGCGTCTGGCACCGCATGCGTGGGGCGCAGGCGTGTTGTTCGCTGCCAGCATTCACGTCGCCATGTCAGCGGCCAACTGTCACATCCTCGAAGTCAGTCAGGGCTATATGCCGATGATGAACGAGCTGTTTAACGAGCCGTACGACATACGTGACGGCTATGTGCATGCGCCCGATCGACCGGGGCTGGGCTTTACGCTGCGCAAAGACGCGCTGGAACGGTTTAAATATGTGGATGGGCCGGAGTTTGCATTTTGACCGGCAGGACTGCATGAAAGCGCTGCTATAAATACGTAACCTGTTGTTTTTAATTAAAATGTTATTTTGTGTATAATTCGATACATGGATCAAATTAAACACACTGCCTTCGGCACTGCCTTTCGCGTCCTTCGCGAAAAGAAGGGTTTGTCCCAAGACGCCGTGGCCAAAGCGGCCGGGATAGGCCGCTCCACGCTCGTGCATCTGGAAAACGGCGCGGACGTGCGGCTGTCAAAAATTGCGGCTGTCGCCAAGGCGCTGGATGCCGGCATCGAAACCAATGCTGAACCGAAAGAGATTATCGAACGCCGTCAGGCGCGGCTGGAATTATCGTTACGGTTGCTCACACTGCACAACGCGCACCTGCGCATCGCGCTGGATCTGTTGCTCGATGAACCCGCAACCGTTGCGGCGCTCGATCAAGCGCGCGCGATGGTCGAGCTGTGGGCGCGCGACAAAGTGTGCAGTGCGTTTTATATTGATTCATGGCGGAACTTGCTCACCGGTTCCGCGCAAGAGGTCGGCACGGCATTGGCGCGCATGGACAAAAACTGGGAATCGGCGTTGATGCAAAACAGCCCGTTCGGCGCACTGCTTAGCCGCGCCGTATGAATCTCGCGCAACTCGACACCTTGCTGGGCGAAATCGCGGCAGCGAATCCGGTCGATTGCTTTGTAGTGGTAGGCAGTCTCAGTGTGCTCGGCCTGATGCAGGGCCGCGAAATTCCCGAGGTTATGCTGATGTCGAACGAGGTGGATGCCTACGTGGAAAACGATCCTGATCGAGGGTTCGATTTTCATCAGCGCTGGGGGCAGGGCTCACCCTTCGAGCGCGAGCATGGTTATTACTTCGACCCGGTGTCGCCGAAGCTGCCCACGCTGCCCGAGGGTTGGCCGTCACGCATGATACCGATGACGTTGCCTTCCGGCGTCAAGGTCAAGTTCCTGGAGCCCAACGACGCGGCAGTATCCAAGTACGCGCGCGGCGAGGCCAAAGACCGGATGTGGATCCGCGAAGGGCTGCGGCAATCTATACTGTCGCTGGCGACGCTCGAATACCGGTTCCGCGAAACGCCCTTTCTCGACCGCGCGGAACATGCGCGCGCAAAAACGGCGCTGGACGAAGATCGCAGTTGGTTAGACGCACTTAATAAACGCTGACAACAGGAGACCCCCATGATCGAACTGCACTCAACCCCCACCCCCAACGGCCAGAAGGTGATGATCATGCTGGAGGAGTTGGGCCTAGAATGGAAACACATCGATGTCAACATTCGTCTCGGCGATCAGTTCACGCCGGAGTATCTGAAGCTGAGTCCCAATAACCGCATTCCGGCGATCGTCGATACCGACGGCCCCGGCGGCGGGCGTTACACCATGATGGAGTCGGGCGCGATTTTGTTTTATCTGGCCGAGAAGACCGGCAAGTTTTTGCCCAAAGACGCACGCAAGCGTTACGACGTGATGCAGTGGCTGATTTTTCAGATGGCGCATGTGGGGCCGATGTTCGGTCAGGCGAATCACTTCAACAACTACGCCAAAGAGCGCCTGCCGTACCCGACAGAGCGCTACAACAACGAATCGATACGTTTGTATCGTGTGCTCGACAACCGTTTGCGCGACAGCGCGTGGATCGGTTGCGATGAATACACCATCGCCGACATGGCGGTCTACCCGTGGACCAAAATGCACAAAGATCGCGGCATCGACAAGGCGGGATACCCGCATTTCATGCGTTGGTACGAGGCGATGCAGGCGCGGCCCGCAGTGCAGCGCAATGACAAAATGGCGCCCGAAATTCGCGAGCGCATGAACAAGGCCACCGAAGGCAAAGAGACGATCAGCCTCTACGACACCAAAGACAACGCCGCGCGGCTGAAGCAGGCGACGACATAGATACTTCGTAAGTATTTGTTTTTAAAAGAGTTTTAATGTCGGATTTTGCGCTTATCGTAGGCGCCGGCAGCGGCCTCAGTGCCGCCGTGGCGCGCGCCTTTACCCGCGAAGGTTTGCAGTGCGTGCTCGCCGCGCGCCGCACCGATAAATTGAAGCCGCTGTGCGATGAAATCGGCGCAACCGCCTTTGCGTGCGACAGCGCGCAGGCCGGCCAGGTGGACGCGCTGTTCAATCAACTGGATACGCTGTGCGCCGCGCCGGCCGTCGTGGTCTACAACGCCAGTGCGCGCGTGCGCGGGCCGCTGATTGAACTTGATCCGCAACAGGTTTCGGCAGCAATAGCCACCACCGCGTTCGGCGGCTTTCTCGTCGCGCAAGCGGCTGCCAAGCGCATGTTAAAACACGGTGCTGGCACAATTATTTTCACCGGCGCATCGGCGAGCGTGAAAGGTTATGCCCAATCAGCGACGTTCGCGATGGGCAAGTTCGCGCTGCGTGGCCTGGCGCAAAGCATGGCGCGCGAACTGGCGCCGCAAAACATCCACGTGGCCCACGTGGTGATTGACGGCGGCATCAGTTCTGCCGAGCGTCCCGTGCCCGCCGACAAGCCCGACAGCCTGCTCGATCCGGTCGCCATTGCGCAGAGCTATGTGCATTTGTTCAAGCAACAGCGCAGCACGTGGTCGTGGGAAATTGAATTACGTCCGTGGGTCGAACGATTCTGAATACCGGAGGTTCATCATGTTAACCCTGCAAAAAGCCGAAGCCTTTGACCATGCCGCCGCCGAGGCCATGGACAAGCTGGTGATCGTAAAATCCGCGATCTACACCTCGGGCGAAATCGATCCGCGCGAGCCGTTGCCGCGGCAGGACGCCAACGGGCGGCTGTATCTGATGCATCACGATCCGCGCCTGGCGCGCATGCCGGATAAACCCACGCTGCTGGATTTTTTCAAATACCGCTTCGGGCCGGCGACGCACATGCTGCAGAGCGCGCGGCTGGCACAGAAAAACGGTTGCAGCGAAAAAATTATTCTCGCCTGCCTGCTGCATGACATCGCTACCAGCGGTTTTATCCGCGCCGATCACGGCTATTGGGCGGCGCAGTTGGTGGAGCCTTATGTGGATGAGGAAGTGGCCTTCGCCATTCGCTATCATCAGGTGCTGCGGTTTTACCCGGACGACGCGTACGGCTACCAATATCCGGAATCGTACATACGATTGTTCGGCGCGGACTACCGGCCCGAGCCGTATCTCGATACCGCGCACCAGTACGCGCGCAAACACCAATATTACGAGGCGGCGCGGCTGCTGACGGTTAACGATCTATACGCGTTCGATCCGAACGTGCAAGTGGAGATGGAAACATTTACCGATATCGTCGGCCGCCACTTTCGCCAGCCTGCGGAAGGCCTGGGCTTCGATCAAAGCCCGTCGGCACATATGTGGCGCACGATCAACTGGCCGACGCGGTACTTGTAATTATTGGTAGGGCGCAATCCCATTGTCCCATTGCGCCGCATGCGATCTATGCGATCTACTTCCGGCGCAATGGGATTGCGCCCTACCAACCCAGCACTACCCCCGCATCGCCTTCGCTTTCTGCGCTGCCGGACGCTCCCAGCAGCGCGTCAGCCAGGCGTGCGTCTTCGGCCACTTGCCGAGGTCGAGCGCCAGCGCACGGAACAGCGCCGCCGCCACATTCAGATCGCCCACCGAGAACGCCGGGCCTGCGAGCCACTCTGATTTGCTCAGAGCGGCTTCCAGCACATCGAACGCCGCCACGCATTCGTCCCACGCGGCTTTAGCGACTTCGGGTTTGCGTTCGGCTTCGGGCAGGTCTTTGGTGTGGCGCGCGTGGTTGACGATCTGGCGATCGAGCCGGTCGGTCTCCCACAGGCTCCATTGCAGCGCCAGCGCTTCGTTCTTGGGGTCTGCCGGGAGCAGCGGGCTGTGGTGTTTTTTCGCCAGATAAAAATTGATCGCCATCGACTCCGACAAAATAAAGCCGTCGTCGTCGATGGTCGGCACGCGCGCATTCGGATTCAGCGCGCGATACTCCGGCGTCTGCGTGCCCGGCGAGCGCGGCAGATAGTCTTTGTGATCGTAGGCCAGGCCGAGTTCGCCTGTCATCCACAGCACGCGCACCGCGCGGGATTTGGCAGAGCCGTAAATTCGTAACATGATGTTCTCTCCAGGTTGAATAGGTTTTGAATGTAATGCCAGTTTACGTCAGACCGCGAGCGGCGTCATGCGGGGCGCCCACCCCGCCCCGGCTATCACGGCGGCTTTAATCGTTTCTTGAATGCAATGCACTGATCCGGCTGCCCACTCGCAGCGGTGCGCACCACGGCGTCGAACGCGGCCGTCAGCGCAAACGAAGCGCCAGGTTCAAGATAGCCTACCGTCAGCGTTCGCGCCCGCAGCGTTTCACTCAACCAACGTGGCACGCCGATATCCTGCCGGACATGGCCGTTGCCCGCGATCAACACCACGCCGCGCGCCGCGTGTGTGCTGAGGATTGCTGCCATGACGGCATCCCGCGCCAACTGGCCGCGCGCCATACCCGGCAGCGCGGCGGGCGGCAGCGCATTGCAATGACCGTCGTCGATTTCGCGCTGCTGCGCGGATTGCCATTCGGGCGCAATGGCGACATTCAGTCCCAACGCGGTCATCGCATCCGCGTCGAACACGGCGGCGTATCCGCCCCGCACTACTTTGCTGATGTCGGCGCTCGACAGGTTCGCGGCAACCAGCGGCACACCGTATTCGATGGCAAGCTCGATAAAGGGCCGGTAGAAACGCCAGTCCCAGTTGCCGCCGCGAACGCCTGCGGACGGCGCTGCAATATCGATCACATGTTGCGCGTTACGCGGCTGCTGGCGGCGCGCACGATCAACGTCGGCCTGCCACTCGCGGTCGAATTGTTCCATCGCGATTGCCGGTCGCCAGCCGGCGGCAAACGCGCGGCGCAGCACCTCCAGGCGCTGCTGGTGATGCGCCGCGTTTTGGTGATGTTCGCCGAGCAGCACAATCGCGTCGCCGCGCAGGCGATCTTCCCAGTCGTGGCGCGGCGTGGGGGTGGCGCAGCCGGACGCGACGATGACGATGATGACGGCCAAGCCAAGCGCCGCTGCGCGCCATCCGTGATGCCTCATTGCCCGCATCACTCGCATCAAGCGAATGGTCAGTTCTTCGGCTCGCCCGCCACCAGATACGCCCACAGCGCCTGAATGTCGTCGGGCTTTAACACGTCGCCCCACGGCGGCATGGTTCGCACGCCATAGGTTACCGAATCGACAAAACGATTGGGGCTGTCACGCGGAAAGGTAGCCAGATCAATCGCCCACGGCGGGCCGATCATGCGTACGCCGTGGCACGATTCGCAGTTGCGCGCGTAAAGCGCGGCGCCTTGCTTGATTTGCTCCGGCGGGAATGTTTTCGCGGCATCCTGCGCGTTGCTGCTCATGGCGAGCAGCAACGGCAGTGCGGTCACTATGCCGCGCATTCGTAACAATCGGTTGCGCGTCCGCATCAGTCCGGCATAAGCGCAAACGTCCACACCGAGCTGCCGCTCGGCACCAGGGCGGCGGCTTGTCCGCGCGGCAGACTACCGGCGATCCCGGATGCAACGGTGACGTATTGCACGCCCTTATGGGTGTAGGTGATGGGCGGCGCGTTAATGCTGGAGCTGGTTTTGAATTGCCACAGTTGTTTGCCGGTTTCTTCGTCGAGCGCGATGAATTCGCCGGTGGGTTTGCCGGTGAAGATCACGCCGCCGTCGGTCACCAGCAGGCTGGCGGAGTTGGCGATGTCGGTGATGGGAATCTTCCATTTGAACTTGCCGGTCACCACGTCCATCGCGGCGTGAAAGCCCACCACGTCACCCGGCTTGACCACGGCAGGGCGGCCCGCCGTGGCGGTATTCGGTTCGCCGAGCTTCTCGAATTTATACGGCACGAATTTCTGGATGCGCGGCAAATCCCAGGTGTTGAGATAAGCCAGATTGGATTTCGGATTAAACGCAAACATGATGGCATTGGTGCCGCGTTGCGGATAGACCTCGACTTCTTCGCCTTTCATCAGGCGATCACCAATATCCGTCAGCACCGGGCGGCCGGTTTTCAGATCGACGTGCGTGGCCCAGTTGATGCGCGTCATCGGGTGCGCCGAGATCAGCTTGCCGTTGGTGCGGTCGATCACATAAAAGTAGCCGTTCTTGTTGCCATTCATGATGACCTTGCGCATCTGGCCATCGATACGAAGCTCCGCCAGCACCAACTCGTTGGTGCCGTCCACGTCGTACAAATCATTCGGCGTGTACTGGTAGTGCCAGACAATCTGGCCGGTCTTCGGGCGAATCGCCACCACGCTGTTGGTGTAGAGTGCGTCACCGTTGCCGCGATATTTGGCATCGTACGGTCCCGCGTTGCCCACGCCCCAATACACCAGATCAAGTTCGGCATCGTACGAACCATTCTGCCAGGTGGAGGCGCCGCCAATTTTCCACGCATCGGGAATCGAATCCGCCGTCTTCGGCCAGGTTTCATGACCCGGCTCGCCCGGCGCGGGAATCATGTGTTTGCGCCACAACTCGTTGCCGGTTTCGGGATCCCAGCCCACCAGAAAGCCGCGCGTGGCATGCTCGCCGCCGCTGGTGCCGGTAATCATCACGCCGTTGGCGATCAACGGCGCGCTGACACCCTTGTAGCCTTCAAGATGATTGGCGAACGCTTTTTTCCAGATTTGTTTGCCGGTTTTCATGTCGAGCGCCACCACGTGCGCGTCGAGCGTCAGGCGATAGAGCTTGCCGTTGTAGAGTGTCGGCGAGCCGCGATAGATCGCGCCCGAACTCGAAATGCGCAGCACCGCACGATCGTATTCCACCGGCGTGCGCCAGATTTGTTTGCCTGTTGCGACGTCGAGCGCGAACGTCCAGTGGCCGTTCGTCACATACATCACGCCGTTATAGATGGCCGGCTGCGCCAGGTCGCCCGTTTCGCTCATGGTGCTGGTGCTCCACAGCGGCACCAGGCGCTTGACGTTGGATTTGGTGATCTGCTTTAACGGGCTGTACATCTGCAACTTGGGATTTTGTCCGAAGCTCAGAACGTTTTCCGTGTTCTTGCCGTCGTTGAGTAATTCGTCGGCGGTCTGCGCCAACCCCAATGCAGACCACGACAACAGCACTGCTGCCAGAACTTTTTTCACGTGTAACTCCCTGTTGAAAAACCACTTGCGATGAAGGAACGGTGCGGCATCCGCAGAAGCATAACTAACGTAACTATTTGTTTTTAAACAATAATTTAGTTATCGCTCAGGTTATCATCCGTCAGACCGAAAGAGTAGCATGGTTGCAGGCGACATCCAATGTCTGCGTTCGGCAACCTAATCGAGCCGCAGCTTCACCGCGCGCGCGATCTTCTCGTTGCTGCGCAGCTCGGCGCGCAGAAAGGCGTCGAACTCCGCCGCAGGAAGGCCCGCAACATTCAGGCCGACCTTGTTCACCACGTCCTTCACCTCGGCAAGCTGCAAGGCGCGCAGGATTTCCGTGCTCAACCGGTTAACCGCATCCTTCGGCGTAGCCGCAGGCACCACCGAGCCGTACCAGACCGACGTATCAAAGCCGGGGAAACCCGATTCGGCAACCGTCGGCACATCCTTGAGCACGTCCGCGCGCTCCGGTGACGTCACCGCCAGCGCGCGCAGCCGGCCACTGGGCAGATGCGTCGCCACCGACAGAATATTCACCAGCAAAATACTGGTGTGCCCGCCGATCACCGCGATCGCCGCCGGCGCGCCGCCCTGATACGGCACGTGAATAAGGTCGATCTTCGCCAGTGATTTGAACAGCTCACCCGCCAGATGGTGGCCGGTGCCCGCGCCACTGCTCGCATAACTCAACTCGCCAGGGCGTGCGCGTGCCAGCGCGATCAACTCTTTGATCGATTTCGCCGGCAGCGAAGGATGCACGGCAAAAATCATCGGCGTTGAAGCCAGGCGCGCCACACCGGTGAAATCTTTCTGCGCGTCATACGGCAGCTTCGAGCGCACGGCAGGGTTGATGGTGAAACTGTTCGCCACAATCAGCACCGTGTGGCCGTCGCCCGGCGCGCGCGCCGCAACCTCCGTGCCGACCACAGTGCCGGCACCGGGCCGGTTCTCGACGATCACACTTTGGCCCAGCGCTTTCGACAGCGGGCCGGCGAGCGTGCGCGCGAGCGTGTCGGTGCCTGCGCCGGGCGGGAAGGGGGCGATGATGCGGATGGGTTTGGAGGGAAATACCTGGGCCTGCGCGTGTACGGCGAGGGGGGCGCCACACAGCAGGGCGACGCAGAGGGGTGCCTGTAATCGGTTCATGCCTTACTCCCCGCGCATCTCGATGAAGCAATGATCATAGGCGGCTGTTAAGTGCAGGATAGTTACGGGAATTTCGATAGCGCCACAATAATTTTCTTGAGCGTGATTCTATGGCGAGATGCCAATAACTACGAGTGGCACGGCTGGCACGCCGCGACCATTGCGAATTACGTTGTAGAGTTCGCCTTCGTAGTAGCCCGGCCCGGATGACATGTGCTGTTGCAATGCCTTCATAGGCAATATTTCGATACCAACGTCAATCTGGTCGCGAACGTAAAACGCCAGATGTTTAACGAACAAGTCGTAAGCCACAAAAGAGTACTTGCCGAATTGGACCTCAATTGCCAAGCGGTCCTTAACAAAATCTGTCTGGTTATAACTGAGTATGGGTGTTAACCCAGCCTTTTCTATTTCCTGTTTTTGTTCATTGGCATTCTGTGTCAATGTTTGGCGAATTAATTTTTCATCGTGTGTGACCCAGTAGGTCACACGACTTTCTTGCCAACCCCGCGCCTTGAGCAGACTTGAAAAATTGCTGTTCATGTCTATCGGGCTGTATTTTAGCTGTCCCTTCATGCGCACTTCCTGGCTGACCTTGGTGCGGCATGCCGACGCATCAACAGCCTCGATT
>JAYVQD010000474.1:0-16802 GCA_043777275.1 Nitrosomonadales bacterium | reverse complement strand
GATTTTCGCCATGCGTCCAGCAGACATTTTCGATTCTTCCCACAACCGGCGCTTCACATCGGCCTTGCTCAAGCCGCCATTGAAAAGAATCTCCGCATGCTGCGGGCCGATCACGATCCACGGCTCGCCGTTAATCCAGTAATCGTTGCTGGTGGGGAACGCCATGGTATCGGCGATCACGCGTATCAGTTCGTCTGCGTTCTCGGCATGGGTGTTCATGTTGTGCGTGCCTGCCGCACCAATGACGGTGACGGCGCTTTGCTCGCGCCTGAAACCGCGCTCGACGTGCAGCGCGTCCCACGGGCTTTGTGCTTCGTTCTCGGCGCAGCAGAACGAAAACTTGCCGGGCATGCCGTGGGTGGCGCGATCCATGTCGCCGGGTAATGCGCCGCCGATGTTTTGCAATATCAACCGCAGCGCGCGGCCCAGCGTAGCATTCGCCACCGTGCCCTGCCCCAGACAATTCATGCCGCCGTTCACACCCAGTTGTTCGGCGATCGGGCCGTTGATGACCAGCCACACGGCCACCGGATTGGTGGTGGCTTGTATGCCTTGCAGATTGAATTCTTTCGCCGTCATCGCCTCGGTTGCAGCGATCAGCACCGGCAGATAGTCCGCGCGGCAGCCGGCCATCACCGCGTTGATGGCGATGCGCTCTACCGTGGCCGCGCCAAAACCGGGGGCTACGTTGGCAACGACTTCATCGGGCTTGCGATTCGTACACGACAGCATGCGTGCTACGCGCTCGCGCGTGGGCGGGACGATAGGCAGGCCGTCGCTCCAGCGACGCGCGTGAAAAAACTCGATCAGTTCGTCGAAATCATCCGGCGCCTCGACCAGGCTTGCACGAGATAGCGGCGCACTCATTTCGCCGCTGCCAGTTTGGCGATCTCAGCCACGCATTGGTCGGCAAGCACGCGCACTTCATCGCGCGTGCGACTGCCGAACGGATGCGGTATCACCGCCAATGACAACTCGGGGAAACCCAGCGCGCGCGCCTGCGCCTTACCCAGTCCGACAAACGCATTGGAAACCACCGTCACCGCCGCGCGCCCGCGTTTGGCGATTTCTACACTGTCGTGGACACTCCACGACGTGCAGGAGCCTCAGTCGCCGGAGCCGGTGACGACCAGGTCGCACTGCGCCGCGAGATCGTCGAGCACTTGCGTAGTGGCGGGCATCGACGCGCCGCGCTTGCCGCTTTTGACGATGGCCTTGACGCCGTAGCGCGAGGTCAGCAACGCGGCCATGTCGTCGATCAGCAGATTGAAATTGGGCTTGGAGTTGTCAATGAAGCCGACCACCTTGCCGTTGAGATCGCCCACCGAGCGCCGCAGATTTTGTGTGGCTTCCGGGCTGGGGGCTGTGGGATCATAAACCTGAGTCACTATAACTCCTTGTTTTTAAAAAACTTTTAACTAACACGCTTGATGCGCGCCCCCAGCCTCGAAAGCTTTTCTTCGATCGCTTCGTAGCCGCGATCCAGATGATAAATGCGGTCAACGATGGTGGTGCCGCGCGCCACCAATCCCGCGATCACCAGGCTGGCCGAGGCGCGCAAATCCGTCGCCATCACGGTTGCGCCATCGAGTCCGGCGACCCCTTTCACCACTGCAGTGTTGCCATCCACTTCGATATCGGCGCCGAGGCGCTGCAACTCCTGCACATGCATGAAGCGGTTTTCGAAGATGTCTTCGTGTACCACGCCCGCACCCTCGGCGACGCTGTTCAGCGCGACAAACTGCGCCTGCATGTCGGTGGGAAACGCCGGATAGGGCGCGGTGCGAAAATTGACCGCCTTCAGGCGTCCGCTGGCTTCCACACTGATCCAATCCTCGCCGCTCTCGATTTTGGCGCCAGCCTCGCGCAACTTATTCAGCACCGCATCCAGTGTGTTGGGCCGCGCGCCGGTGACGCGCACCTTGCCGCCGCTGACCGCCGCCGCCACCAGAAACGTGCCGGTCTCGATGCGATCGGGCATCACCACGTGACTTGCACCATGCAGCGCTTTCACACCCTCGACGGTGATGGTGTCGGTGCCCGCGCCCTTGATGTTCGCGCCCATCGCGGTGAGGCATACCGCCAGATCAACCACCTCCGGCTCGCGCGCGGCATTCTCGATAATGGTTGTGCCGTCGGCCAGCGTCGCCGCCATCATCAGGTTTTCGGTGCCGGTAACGGTGACCACATCCATGCAGATACGCGCGCCTTTCAAGCGCGGCGCGCGCACGATCATGTAGCCGTGATCCATGGTGATGGTGGCGCCCATCGCCTGCAATCCTTTTAAATGCTGATCGACCGGACGCAAGCCTATCGCGCAGCCGCCGGGCAGCGACACCCGCGCCTCGCCGAAACGCGCCGTCAGCGGACCCAGCACCAGCACCGAGGCACGCATGGTTTTCACCATGTCGTACGGCGCTTCAGGCGTGTGGATATCCGCCGCACGCAGTTCGATACCGAGTTTTTCATCGACCGAAATCGACATGCCCATCTGCCCCAGCAACGACAGCATGGTTGTCACATCACGCAAGTGCGGTACGTTGCTGATGGTCAGCGCTTCTGCCGTCAGCAGCCCCGCGCACAGAATCGGCAACGCTGCGTTCTTGGCGCCGGAGATCGCGACTTCACCGTTAAGGGCGACGCCGCCTTCGATGGCCAGTTTTTCCATTTAGTTTTGCCGCCCAGCCCAGTCTTCAGGCGTCAGCGTTTGCATTGACAGCGCGTGAATTTCTTCGCGCATGCGGTCGCCCAGCGCTTGGTAGACGATTTGATGGCGCTGCACGCGCGATTTGTCACGGAACAGCGCGCTGACGATGACGGCCTCGAAATGCGCGCCGTCGCCGGTCACTGCGAGGTGCTCGCATTGCATGCCAGTCTCGATATAGGTCTTGAGTTGTTCAGGAGTAGTCATGATGATTTCAATGCCTCAATTTATAACCGGTCTTGATTAACCAGAGCGCCAGCAATGATATGCCCGCGAACACCGCCGACACAATGGCCAGGCTCACCCACGGTGACACGTCGCCACGGCCGAAAAAGCCATATCGAAAGCCGTCAATCATGTAGAAAATCGGATTCAGATACGACACCTTTTGCCAGAACGGCGGCAGCGAGTGGATCGAATAAAACACCCCGGCCAGGAACGTCAGCGGCAGAATAATAAAGTTGGTGAACACCGACAGTTCATCCACTTTTTCAGACTGCATGCCGGCCACGATGCCGAGCGCCCCCATCACCCCGCTGCCGGCAATGGCGAACACCAGCGCCCACAGCGGATGTTCGAGCGGCACATGCACAAACCACAGGCTCAGCAAAAACATGCCTGCGCCGACTGTGAGGCCGCGGCCCATCGCCGCCAGCAAATACGCCATGAAAAACTCGCGATGCGAAATCGGCGGCAACAACACGAACACGATATTGCCCTGCATTTTGGACTGCATCAGGCTCGACGAACTATTGGCGAACGCATTTTGCAGCACCGCCATCATCGCCAGCCCCGGTATCAAAAACGAAGCGAAATCCACGCCCGGGAAAACCTCTACATGCCCGCGCAGCGTGTGCGCGAACACGAACAAATACAACAGCGCGGTCAGCACCGGCGCAAGCACCGTCTGCACCGCCACTTTCCAGAAGCGCAGCCATTCCTTGAGGAACAGGGTGTAGAAGCCGATCATGGTGAGACCGCTTTACTCATGATCTGCACAAACACTTCTTCCAGATCCGGCTGCATCACTTCCATCTCCTGCACCTTGATGCCGGCGGTGCGTATCGCCGCCATAATCTGCTCCAACTGCACATAATCGTTCAGCGCCAGGCGGCAGCCCCCTTCCGCATGGCCCACCACAAAGGGTTTCAGCGCATCAGGCAACACATCCGGAATCAGCCGCAGATCGACATAACAACCTGAATGTTTGCGCAGCAGATTCTGTGTGGTGTCGAGCGCTACCACACGGCCCTGCTTCAACATGGCGATGCGCCCGCACAGGGCCTCGGCTTCTTCGAGATAGTGCGTGGTCAAGACTATCGTATGTCCATCTTCATTCAGGCGGCGGATAAAGCGCCACAAACCCTGGCGCAGCTCGACGTCCACGCCCGCGGTCGGCTCATCGAGAATAATCACCGGCGGCTTATGCACCAGCGCCTGCGCCACCAGCACGCGACGCTTCATGCCGCCGGAGAGTTTGCGCATATTGGTGTTGGCCTTGTCGGCGAGATCGAGGTGTTCGATCACTTCGTCGATCCACGCCGCGTTGTTCTTGATGCCGAAGTAACCCGACTGAAACGTCAGTGTTTCACGCACCGTGAAAAACGGATCCATCACCAGCTCCTGCGGCACCACCCCCAAGCTCCGGCGCGCGGCACGGTAATCGTTCACCACGTCGTGCCCCATCACGCACGCGCGCCCGGACGTGGCGCGTGCGAGGCCGGCGATGATGCTGATTAAAGTGGTTTTACCTGCACCGTTGGGACCCAGCAGGCCGAAAAATTCGCCTTGCGCAACGTCGAGGTCAACGCTGTCGAGCGCGCGCAGTTCGCGGTACTGCTTGGTGACCTGTTCAACTTTTATCGCTGACAACATGAGCTAGCCGCGTGACGCGTTGCGCCCCCCACCCTTCTGCCAAACGGTCACGAAACAGCCAGCAGTTCGGATACGCCGTAGAGCTTGATCAGGCTTTTCAGGTTTTCCGGGTAATTGACATACGCGATGGCGCGTTTGTCGCGCAGGGCGGCACGCCGCCATTCGAGCAGCACGCTCACCGCGGTGGAATCCACGTCAGTCACGCCCGCCAAATCAACGGTAACGGACGCCGCCGTGAACACCCGGCCACCTTCGTCGAGCACCGCATTCACGTTGGCCAGCGTCACCGGCCCGGCGAGCGCGGCCCGCCCGCCATTGGCAGCGTCCAGCGTAATCACTTTTGCGACACCTGCGTGCTGCGATTTTTGTCGGCCAGCGCGGCGATCAGCCCATCCACGCCGTTTTTTTGAATTTCAGTGTTGAAGCTGTTGCGATAATTCTCGATCAGACTGATGCCTTCGATCTTCATGTTGTAGACCTTCCAGCCGGCATCGGTTTTTTCCATGCTGTAATCCACCGCGATCGGCGGCCCGCTGTTTTGCTTGATGAACGACTGCACCACCACTTCGGTGTCGCCCGCCGCCATGCGCACAGGGCGGTATTCCACGGTCTGATTTTTGTATTGGGTGAACGCCGTGGTGTAGGTACGCACCAGCAACGTGCGGAATTCGCCAATCAGCATTTTTTGTTGTTCAGGATTCGCCGCGCGCCAGTTGCGCCCCATCGCCAACTGCGTCATGCGCGGAAAACTGAAATGCGGCAGCACTTTCGCCTCGACCAGATCGAGCAATTTTTTCTGGTTGCCCGACTGAATGTCCTTGTCCGCGCGTATCACCGTCAGCACCTCATCCGTCACCGACTTGGCGAGGGCTTCCGGCCCGGGCATTTGCGCCCGCACTGAAGACAATCCGCACAAAAACAAAAAACTCAATAAAAACAAATACTTACATAAACTAACCATAAAACCTCCGCGCCCTGTCACGTTCATCACCCTTACTTTTTATCGCCGCCTTCAGCGGCCTTGCTATACAAAAACTGTCCGATCAATTTTTCAAGCACCACCGCCGATTGCGTCTGCTTGATGCGTTCGCCGGAACCGAGATTGGCGGTATCGCCGCCGCCTTCGAGTCCGATGTATTGTTCGCCCAGCAAACCCGATGTCAGGATCGAGGCGCTGGTGTCTTTGGGAAATTTAAACGATTTATCGATATTCATCGACACGCTCGCCACGAATTTCTCGTTATCGAAACGGATCGCGGAAACGCGGCCCACCACCACGCCGGCGCTTTTGACCGGTGCACGCGGCTTCAACCCGCCGATGTTTTCAAAATTGGCGGTCAGCGCGTAAGAGTCGCTGACGCTGACGCCGCTCATGTTGCCAACTTTCATCGCCAGCACCAACATGGCGCCGATGCCCGCCACTACAAAAAGCCCTACCCAAAGATCAAGTGTGGATCGCTCCATCATACCCCCCGGAACATAAATGCCGTTAACAAGAAATCCAATGCCAGAATCGCCAGCGATGAGGTCACTACGGTGCGCGTGGTCGCGCCCGAAACACCCTCGGCCGTCGGCGGCGCGTCGTAGCCTTCAAACAGCGAAATCCACGTCACCGCCAAACCAAACACCACGCTTTTGATGACGCCGTTCATGATGTCTTCACGAAAATCGACCGCGCTTTGCATCTGCGACCAGAACGAGCCTTCGTCCACACCGATCAGCACCACGCCAACGAGATAACCGCCAAACACACCCATCGCGCTGAACATTGCCGCCAGCAGCGGCATCGAAATCACGCCAGCCCAGAAGCGCGGCGCCACCACGCGGGCAATCGGATCGACCGCCATCATTTCCATCGCCGACAACTGCTCGGTGGCTTTCATCAAACCGATCTCGGCGGTCATCGCCGACCCGGCGCGGCTGGCGAACAGCAGCGCGGACACCACCGGCCCCAATTCGCGCACCAGCGACAGCGCCACCAGCACGCCGAGCGCGGATTCCGAGCCGTACGTTTGCAGCGTGTGATAGCCCTGAAAGCCCAGCACCATGCCGACGAACAGCCCCGACACGATGATAATAATCAGCGACAGCACGCCGGTGAAATACAACTCACGAATCACCAGCCGCGGTCGGCGCAAACTGGTGCCCGAACTCAACACCGTGCGCGCCAGAAAACGCGAGGCATAGCCGAGCCGCAGCACGCCGTCGATGGTGGCGGCGCCGATGCTGCGTATCGAAAAACCTTTGTGTGTCGCCATATTCGTTTTATTCTTACGCGCTCAGTTACGTGCTCAGTTACGTGCTTAGTCTCATGTCATCCACCAGCGTGCGGCTCGGATACTGGTAGGCCACCGGCCCGTCAAACTCCCCATACACAAACTGCCGCACCAGCGGATCGGTCGAATTACGGATTTCGTCCGGCGTGCCGTGCGCCACCATTTTGCCGTCGGACAGATAGTACACGTAGTCCACCACTTCCATCGCCTCATGCACGTCGTGTGTCACTACAATCGAGGTGGCGCCGAGCGCAGCGTTCAGTTCCTTGATGAGATTGCTGATAATGCCCATCGCAATCGGATCCAGACCGGTAAACGGCTCGTCGTAGAGCATCAGCATCGGATCGAGCGCAATCGCACGCGCCAGCGCCACCCGCCGCGACATGCCGCCCGAGAGCTCCGCCGGCATCAGCTTGTGCGCGCCACGCAGGCCCACCGCGTGCAGCTTCATCAGCACCAGGTCGCGGATCATCGGCTCGGACAAATCGGTATGCTCGCGCATCTGAAACGCCACGTTGTCGAACACCGACAGATCGGTAAACAGCGCGCCAAACTGAAACATCATGCCCAGACGCCGGCGCATTTTGTAGATGCCGGCCTGATCCAGATCGTTGACGAGCTGTCCGCCGACCCACACTTCGCCCTGTCTGGCTTTCATCACGCCGGCCATCAAGCGCAACAAGGTGGTCTTGCCGGAGCCGCTGATCCCCATGATGGCGACCGTGCTGCCGCGCGGGATCGCCATATTGATACCGGTGAGTATCGGGCGAGTGCCGTAGGCGTAGCTTACATCCTTGATTTCTATGAGATTATTGTCAGACACCACGCGTACCGCGACCAGGATTCAAGGGAGTGAGAGGTAAGTGTGCGATTCTAGCGGCTCGCCAGGCTATTCACAATCTGACGCGCTGCCGTTGTGACAAAATCGGGGCACGCATGACACTACTCATCAGACCGGGGGCCGCTTGAGCGTTGCCGCATTGCAATTTCAGGGGGTAAGCAAAGCCTACGCGGGCGCAGGCGCAGGCGCGCTGACCGATTTCACGCTGGCGGTGAACCCCGGCGAATGCTTCGGACTGGTGGGCGCCAATGGCGCCGGAAAAACCACGCTTATCAAGTGCCTGCTCGATTTCTGCGAGCCGGATGCGGGCGCGATTGCCATTTTCGGCGTCTCACACCGGCAAACAACCTCGCGCGCGCGGCTGGCGTACCTGCCCGAACGCTTCAATCCGCCGCACTACCTGACCGGACGCGATTTTCTGGAGTACCTCTCGCACATGCACCGCGTCGTATATGAACCAGGCGCGGCGGACGCTGTATTGCGCGAGCTGGATCTCGATCCCGCCGCGCTCAATAAACCGGTGCGCGCGTACTCCAAGGGCATGAATCAAAAACTCGGACTGGCCGCCTGCATCCTGTCGCGTAAAGACCTGTTGGTGCTGGACGAGCCCACCAGCGGCCTCGACCCGCGCGCGCGCATCCTGCTCAAACGCAAACTGAAAGCCCTGCGCGACCAGGGTAAAACGATATTCTTTACCTCGCACGCACTGGCCGATGTCGAAGAAATGTGCGAGCGCGTCGCGGTGATCGACGGCGGCAAGCTGCGCTTCGCCGGCACGCCTGCCGAACTGATTCGGGCGCAAAACGCCGACTCGATCGAGCAGGCGTTTATGTCACTGGTGGCGCTGGTGGCGTAGTGGCCACTCGTTCTGGCACAATGCCCCCACGCCATGAGCACCCTTCCCGACACCCGCAAACCCGATCTGCTGATCGTCGATGACGATCCGTTGATCTCCGACACGCTTAACTTCGTGCTGAGCCGCGACTTCAGCGTGTGTGTCGCCGATTCGCGCGAGCAGGCGCGCAGCGTGCTGCGCCAGCTCGATCAGCCGCCGCAACTGGCGCTGGTCGATCTGGGCTTGCCGCCATCGCCGCACCGCCCCGACGAAGGATTCCGGCTGATCGCTGAACTGGTGGCCTATGCCCCGGAAATGAAAATCATCGTGCTGTCGGGGCAGAGCGATGAGGCCAACGCCCGTCATGCACGTACGCTGGGCGCGATCGACTTCGTGGCCAAACCCGCTGATCCCGCCGCGCTCAAACACCTGCTGTTGCAGGCGCTGCAAGTCGGCAAAGCGGAAAAAAGCGCGGCTTCCGGCGTCAGCCTGCTGGGCAACAGCATGCCTGTCGAAAAATTGCGCCAGCAAATCGCGCAGTTCGCCAGCTCGCCGTTTCCGGTGCTGGTGCAGGGAGAATCCGGCAGCGGCAAGGAGTTAATTGCGCGCGCGCTGCATGACACCAGTGCGCGCGCGGCACGCACGCTGTATGCACTGAACTGCGCGGCTATTTCGCCCACGCTGGTGGAGCCGACGCTGTTCGGTTATGCCAAGGGCGCGTTCACGGGGGCGACGGCGGCGCGCGCCGGTTACTTTGAAGATGCGCGTGACTCCACGCTGTTTCTCGATGAGATCGGCGAGCTGCCGCTGGAATTGCAAGCCAAACTGTTGCGGGTGCTGGAGAACGGCGAGTTTCAGCGCGTCGGCGAAACACAGACCCGCAGCTCCAACGCGCGCGTGGTGGCCGCCACCAACCGCGATCTGCGGCAGGAAGTTCGCGCGGGACGCTTTCGTGCCGATCTGTATCACCGTCTGTCGGTGTTCGCCATCGAGGTGCCGCCGTTGCGCGATCTGGGCAGCGACCGCATTCTGCTGCTCGATCATTTCCGCCATTTTTATGCACGGCAAGCGGCCAGCGCGCCGTTCGAGCTGAATGCACACGCACTCACCGCGTGGCTGGAGTACAGCTTTCCGGGCAATGTGCGCGAGCTGCGCAATATCGCGATTCGCCTCACCACTAAATGCGCAGGCCAAAGTGTTGACGCCTCACAACTGCGCGCCGAACTCGATACCGAAAGCCTCGATTCGCCGATCCACGGCATTGGCGCCCCCACCGACCCGTCGGCGCTCACCGAAACAGCCAAACGGCAACTGCACACCGAGCGCGGATTCAATCTGGATGAAACCCTGGCACGCTGGGAACGCAGCTACGTCGAAGCGGCGCTGGAATTGACGCAGGGCAACCTGACGCGCGCCGCAAAAATGCTCGGCATGAATCGCACCACGCTCTATAGCCGGATGCAGAATTATGCGGTTTCGGCCTTGGGTGAACAAAAAAATATTCAATAAAAACAATGTATTACGAACATTTCGGCCTCAATCAAGCACCCTTCAAGATTACCCCGAACACGGATTTTTTCTTCGGCGGCGGTAATCGCGGGCCGATCCTTGAGGCATTGATTTACGCCGTCACGCATGGCGAAGGCATCATCAAGGTGAGCGGTGAAGTCGGCAGCGGCAAGACCATGTTGTGCAACATGCTGATGCAACGCCTGCCCGAAAACGTGGAAACCGTTTATCTCGCCAACCCGAGCGTTTCGCCGGAAGAAATTCTGCACGCCATCGCCTTCGAGCTGCATCTGGACCTCGACCGCAAGGCGACGCGCCTCGAAGTCATGCAGGCCGTACAGGCGTACCTGCTCAAACGCCACGCCGACGGCAAGCGCGTGGTGATTTTTGTCGAAGAATCGCAAGGCATGCCGCTGGCAACGCTGGAAGAAATGCGCCTGCTATCCAATCTGGAAACCAAAAACGACAAGCTGCTGCAAATCGTGCTGTTTGGCCAGCCCGAGCTGGATGAGAATCTGCGCCAGCCGAATATCCGCCAGTTGCGCGAGCGCATTACCCACAGTTTCGGACTGGTGCCGCTGACCATCGACGAGGTGCGCGAATACCTGATGTTCCGTCTGCGCGCGGCGGGCTATCACGGCCCCGACCTGTTCGCGGACAATGTGGTCAAACGGATTACGCGCGCCTCTAACGGGCTGACGCGGCGCATCAACCTGATCGCGGACAAAGCGCTGCTCGCGGCATTTTCCGAAAACACGCACACCCTCAAACTGCGGCATATCGAGGCCGCGCTCAAAGACAGCGAGTTCAGCCAGACCGCACCGCCGTTGTCCGCTGGCGTGCGCGGCAGATGGATCGGGATCGGGATCGGATTCGGGATCGCAACTGCGGTTGCCGGCGGCATCGCCATCGGCGCCGCAGGCTTTGGTGGCTTTGGTGGCTTTGGTGGCTTGAGCCAGCGCTTCCAGCACGCCGAGCCGAAATCGCCCGCCGCTGCTATTGCGTCAGCGGCGAACGCCCGACTACCCGAGACGCCATCGCCATCAGCGGAAATCAGTACGGATATTCTGCAAGCCCGCCTCGCCGCCACCACGGACTGGATGGCACGTCAGCGCGACGACACATGGACCATTCAGTTACTCAGTAGCGGCTCGCAGAGTGATTTAAGAAACACTCTTAGCAGCATGGGAAAATCCATTGAAATCAATGACATTTTTGTGTATCGTAGCAACGCGGATCAGGGAGCCTTATTGTCCGTTTTGTACGGCACGCATGACAGCAGGGCGGTCGCGGAACGCGCACTGGCGTCGCTGCCGGCACAATGGAAGGCCAATCGGCCGGTGCTCAGAACCGTACAAAGTCTGCGCGCAGAGCTGAAGAGACCGTAGGTGGCGTAGATAACGTAGATAACATACGGCGGTCGACAATTGACGGTGTTGCGCAAACAAAAGTGGGTCCGGCGACTGGCTGCGCGGCAACAGGGAGTACAAATGCAGTCGAACAACACTACGACGCTGAATCGCAAGAACACACGCCTGACCGACGCGGGTGACGTCTCACTGTCCCGCTCGCTGTCCCGCCGACTCTCTCGCTCACCCTCCCGCTTCGCGCGCCTGCGCGTTCTGGCTACCGGCACCCTGGTGTGCGGGGCGCTGGTTTCCGGTTGCGGCCATTTTCAGCCCAAAGTAGCGCCGTCCGAAGGTCATATCACCGCACCCACGCCGCGTGCCGAGGCCGCACCCGTGCCGGATATTCCGCCGCCGGCGCGCATCAGCACCTTCGTTCCACCGCCCAAACCAGCGGTCAAGCCGCAAACCTACAGCGTGGTGGTCAACGAAGTTCCGGTAAAAGAATTGCTGCTCGCGTTGTCACGCGACACCAAACAAAACATCGACATTCATCCCGGCATCGGCGGCCTGGTTAGTCTTAACGCGATTAACGAAACCTTGCCGGCGATACTCGATCGCATCTCGAAACAGGTCAACCTGCGCTACCGCATCGAAGGCAACACCATTCTGGTGTCACCCGATACCGCGTACATGAAGACCTACCGCATACCGTACGTCAACATGGCGCGCGATACCACATCGATCGTCGGCGTCTCCGGCGAGATCACCACCGGAAGCGGTCAGAGCAGCGCTTCCAGCGGGGGATCCAGCACCGTGGTTCGCACCACGTCCAAGAACGATTTCTGGACCGTGCTCACCGAAAACATTCGCGCCATACTGAATTCAACCCGGCAGCAGAGCCAGACCGCCGAAGACCGCGCCACGCGCGCGGAAGCAGCGAAAGCGGCGCGCGAAGAACGCATGCATCAGGCCGAAGTGGTGGCACGCGCGGGACAAGGCGCGACCACGCTTTTTACAGCGGCCTTTGGCGCTAGCGCGTCACAGCAAGCCGGCGAGGGGCGCGACGATGTGGTGGTCAACGCCGCCAGCGGCACCGTCAGCGTACTCGGCACCGAGCGCCAGCATCAGTTGATACAGCAGCACGTCGATAGCATCACGAATTCTGTGCAGCGCCAGGTGTTGATTGAAGCGACGATAGTCGAAGTCACGCTGTCCAATGCCTATCAGGGCGGCATCGACTGGAGCCGGCTGGCGGTGCGCGGCGGCATTACGCTGACCCAGCGTTTACTGGGCGGATTCGGCGGCGGCCTGGCGCAGGCGGGCGCAAACTTTTTTCAGTTGGGTTATGCCAATCCCGATTCAAGCGTCGGCAATATCAGTGCCAGCGTCAAACTGCTGCAGGAGTTCGGCAACACGCGCGTGCTCTCCAGCCCGAAACTGATGGCACTGAACAACCAGACCGCGTTGCTCAAGGTGGTGGACAACATTGTATATTTTGAAGTGCAGACCACGCCCGCCATCGTATCCCAGGGGGTTGTCACGCCAGGCACAACCAACACCACACCGAAAACCGTCGCGGTGGGCATGGTGATGGGGGTTACGCCGCAAATTGCCGACGACGGACGGGTTTCTCTGAACGTACGGCCGACCATTTCGCGCGTGAGCCGGTTTGTGATTGATCCCAATCCCAACCTCGTCAACATCCAGAATCGTGTGCCGGAAATCCAGGTGCGCGAGATGGAGTCAGTGCTGCAAGTCGGCAGCGGACAAACAGTGATCCTCGGCGGGCTGATGCAGGATGACGTGAAGTTCAATCGTGAACAGGTGCCCGGCGCCGATCTGATTGGCGCCGCGGGCGATCTGCTGCGCTTTCGCAACGAAAACGCCACCAAGACCGAACTGGTGATTTTCCTGCGCCCGACTGTGGTGACCAATCCGTCGCTCGACAGTGACGAACTGAAATTCTTCCAACGCTTCCTGCCGCAACCGGGACAGGCGCTCACACCACAGGCCAGCGGCGCGACGAAATGAGCCTGTTGATGAAGGCCCTGGAAAAGGCCGCACAGGATCGCAACAAGACACCGGTCAAGCCCGCCGCAGCGACGCCGTCGGCCAGCGCCGCATCAGGCACACCCGTCGCAAGCAGCGCCCTTTCGTTGGAACCGCTGGAACCCACCCTTGGCGCCAAGCCCGCCAGCGCGCCGCGCGAAGCGCCCGGCGCCGCCACCGTTACCACAGCAAGCACACCCTCACGCGCGGCCAGCCGCAGCAGCGAACAAGGGCGTGCATCTGTCCTGTTAAGTTCGCAACCGGCACGCAGCGCAAGCGGTGGGGCCGCCGGGGCCGCAAAATGGGGGCAATGGATCAGCACGCATCCGGTTCCGTTTACTGCCGCGCTGGCAGGCGCATTCGCGCTGGTATACGGGACTTACATTTATTTGCAGGCCGCGCATCCCAGCCTGTTTTTGCGCACGCCGCCACCGCCGCCTGCATCGCTGGTTGCGGCCAAGCCCGCGCCGGTTACGCCAGTTCCTGCGACGCCGGCGCCCGTTGTGCAAAATACGCCTGCGGATACCGCTTTAATACCCGCGCAATCGGTTTTCAGCAGCAAGCCCGTGACGCCCGGACTTTCGGCATCAGAGTCCCCCGTGGCTGGCACGGGAACCGGGGCTATGGCGGCCAAATCACCGCCGGCGCCATCAACGTCATCTCCTCCGATTACCGCGCCCGCCGCGGCATCCGCCGCACCGGCTGTAGCGGCAGCGGTCACACCGCAAGCCCGCATCGTCGTCAGCCGTGGCGATAGTGCAGCGCCGCGCGTCAATCCCGTGGTGAGCGATGCCTATGCCGCGCTGGAGGCCGGACGCTTTGATGCCGCGCGGCGCCTGTACGAACAAGCCGCGCGCAGCGAACCCAACAACATCGACGCACTGCTCGGACTCGCGGCCATCGCGCGGCATGAAAACAGAACCGACGATGCCTCCAAACATTATCTGAAAATTCTGGATATCGATCCGCGTCACGCATTGGCACAAACCGGTCTGATTGCGCTGCTGGGCCGCGCCGACCCGCAAGCGGCGGAAACGCGGCTGAAGCAACTGGCAGCGCGCGATCCCTCCCCCGCGCTGTACTTCACGCTAGGCAATTTATATGCGGATCAGGGACTATGGTCGCAGGCGCAGCAGGCGTACTTTCAGGCGCACCACCTCGATGCCGGTAACCCGGATTACGCCTACAACCTCGCGGTGGCGCTCGAACACCTCGGCCAGCAAAAACTCTCGCTCGGCTTCTACCGCCGGGCGGTGCAACTGGCGGCGGGCCGAGGCCGCTCGAACTTCGACCCCTCCCAGGCGCAGGCCCGCATCACACAACTTGCCGCGCGGTTGGAGTAGGCATCCACATCCACGATGGCCGAACAGCGTAAAAGACTGCGTTTAGGCGATCTGCTGGTGCAGCAGGGCCTGCTCACGCCCGATCAACTGAGCATCGCGCTGGCCGAACAGAAGGTCAACGCGATGCCGCTTGGCCGTCTGGTGGTGCGTCTGGGGTTTGCCACCGAGAACGCCATCCGCGACGCGATGGCGCGCACCGTCGGCCAGGAATCCATCGACCTTACCCTCGTGGTGGCCGATGCCGATGCTTTGCAACGCGTGCCGCAGGATTTCGCGCGCCGCAACCACGTGTTGCCCATCGCCTACTCCGCGCCGGACAAGTTGCTGACCGTCGCCACGACCGAAATCTTTAACGTGGTAATGATGGACCAGTTGCGCGCCATGCTGGAACCCGGCGCTGAAATCAGAACCCAGATCGCGGCGGAAGCGCAACTCGAAGAGTACATCGACCGTTTTTACGGCTACGAGCTATCCGTCGACGGCATTCTCAAGGAAATCGAAACCGGCGAAATCGATTACGACAGCCTGCGCGCCGGCGGCGACGAATACACGCAGCCGATGGTGCGCCTGGTCAACGCGCTGCTGGTGGATGCCGTCAAACGCGGCGCGTCCGACATTCACTTCGAGCCGGAGTTTGGTTTCCTGCGCATACGCTACCGTATCGACGGCGTGCTGGAAACGGTGCGCAGTCTGCACAAGACTTTTTTGCCCGGCATCACCGTGCGTATCAAAGTGGTCAGCGACATGAATATCGCGGAAACACGCGCGCCACAGGACGGGCGTCTGTCGCTGACACTCTCCGGGCGCCCGATCGATTTTCGCGTGTCCACACAGCCCACGATTTACGGCGAGAACATCGTGCTGCGCGTGCTCGACCGCCAGAAATCCATTATCAGCCTCGAGCGCATGGACCTGCCCGCCGAGACCATGGAAAAACTCTATCGGCTGCTGGCGCGCCCCGAGGGCATTCTGATCGTCACCGGCCCCACCGGCAGCGGCAAAACCACGACACTGTACTCGCTGCTGGCGCAGGTCAACGATGAGACGGTCAACATCATGACGCTGGAAGATCCGGTCGAATACCCGTTGAACTTGATGCGGCAGACCTCGGTCAACGAAGTCGCGCGCATGGATTTCGCCAACGGCATCCGCTCCATCATGCGCCAGGACCCGGACATCATTCTGGTGGGCGAGGTGCGCGACAAGGAAACCGCCGAGATGGCGTTTCGCGCGGCGATGACCGGCCACCAGGTGTTTACCACGCTGCACACCAACTCCGCGCTCGGTGCGTTTCCGCGGCTGCTCGACATCGGTATTCTGGCCGACATCATGGCCGGCAATATTATCGGCATCATCGCGCAACGGCTGGTGCGCTCGCTGTGCGCCCATTGCAAGGAAGCGTACGCACCGTCGCCCGAAGAACGCAAGCTGCTCGGCCCCGCGGCGGATGCGGTAAGCCACATTTACAAACCGGTCGGCTGCAAGCAATGCAACGACAAAGGCTACAAAGGCCGCCTGCCCATCATGGAGTTGCTGGTGATGGATACCGATCTCGACGAACTGGTCGCGCGCCGTGCCACCGCCCGCGAGCTGCGCGAAGCGGCGCTGAGTAAAGGATTCCAGACGCTGGCGGACGCCGGCATACGCCGCATCGTTGAAGGCACCACGACACTCATTGAAGTATCCAGAACCGTGGATTTGACGGGGCGCATTTAGTGCTCAAGGATGAAGGATTAACTGAAGGATGAAGGCGGAAGGATGAAGGATGAAAAAAAGCGCGTTGGCTAAAAAACGAATATATTATGTAAGTATTTGTTTTTAAACAATATTTTGTGTAACTCATTCTGACAGATTGCGCGGACAGTTGCGCACCAGAGGCGCGCTTTTTTTCATCCTTCATCCTTCATCCTTCATCCTTCCGACTTCATCCTTCAGTTAATCCTTCATCCTTAAACAACAATGCCCTCGTTCCGCTATAAAGCCATCGATCGATCCGGCAGCCCGGTGCGCGGCGGGATGGA
>JAYVQD010000473.1:0-49576 GCA_043777275.1 Nitrosomonadales bacterium | reverse complement strand
CGTTCGTGGTGAGCTTGTCGAACCACAAATGCCCTTCGACAGGCTCAGGGCGAACGGGCAAAGGGCTTAAGTGAACAGCATTGCAGTGTATCCCGCCTTTCGTACGGCGCGCGAATGGCGGGACGGCTTCCGCCCTACCCGTTCTCCTGCGGTCTTTGTGGTTTTATGCCGTCCCAGATCAGCAGCCCCGCACCACACGTAATCGCTGAATCCGCCACATTGAACGCGGGGAAAAAATACCCGGCGTAATGCACCTGCACGAAATCGACCACTGCGCCGAACAACACACGATCAATCAGGTTGCCGATGGCGCCGCCCAATATCATCCCCAGCGCCAGACAAAACAGTTTTTGTTGCGGATAACGCCGCAGCAACCACACCACCCAAATCGATGCCACCACGGCGACAACAATGAAAAACACCCGCTGCCAGCCGCCCGCATCAGCCAGCAGACTGAACGCCGCGCCGCTGTTATGCACGCGCACCAGATTGAAAAACGAGGTGACGAACAGCGTTTCATGCAACACGAATTTCTGCATGATGACAAACTTGGTGATCTGATCGATCACCACAATTACCGCAGCCAACGCGAGCCACTTACGCATGGTCGCGCGGCTCGCCGGGACCAAACAGGTTTGATACGCAGCGCCCGCACAGCGGCGGATGTTCGGCGTTCGCGCCCACGTCG
The DNA here is from genome assembly GCA_043777275.1 of Nitrosomonadales bacterium. Lineage (GTDB taxonomy): Bacteria > Pseudomonadota > Gammaproteobacteria > Burkholderiales > SG8-41 > UBA5216. The sequence goes on along the minus strand of JAYVQD010000473.1, from coordinate 48,888 downwards.
GCGCGGTAGTGCCAGCAGCGTTCGCATTTGGTGTAGGTACTCGCGGCAACGCCGATCCCTACCCCGGCCAGCCCGCTGGATTGCGTGCTGCCGCCCGCCCCCGCATGCAACGACGCGCGCGACGTAATCATCACAAAGCGTAAATCATCACCCAGCGAGGCCAGCAACGCATGCGCCTCACCTTGCGCATGCAAATCCACTTCGCCGGCCAGTGACGAACCGATTTTCCCGGATGCGCGCAAGGATTCAAGTTCTTTTTGCACATCGGAACGCAGCGCGCGCAGCTTGCTCCAGCGTTCGCGCAGTGCATCGGCATCTTGCGGCAATGCGAGCGTGTACCAGGTCTGTTCAAACACGCTGGTGTCACCTTTCTGTATCGTCGCCCACACTTCTTCTGCGGTGAACGACAGGATCGGCGCCATCAGCCGCGTCAGCGCTTGGGTGATGTGATACAGCGCGTTCTGCGCCGCGCGCCGCGCGCGCCCGGTAGTGGGCGCGGTATAGAGCCGGTCTTTGAGAATGTCGAGATAGAACCCGCCGAGGTCTTCGGAGCAAAACGATTGCAGGCGTTGCGCCACCTGATGAAACTCATAGTTACCGTAGTGACCAGGGGATTGCGGATCGCGCACACCGGGTTCGGAGGGCGTCAGCGCGGCTTGCAAATCGCAGGTCATCACCCACGCGTAGCGGTCGATTTCCAGCCATTCGCCGATGGGCAGCGCATCGCGCGTGATGTCGAAATCCGCCAGATTCGACAACAGAAACCGCAGCGTATTGCGAATGCGCCGGTACGACTCTACCACGCGCTTTAAAATTTCTTTTGAGATCGACAGCTCGCTCGAATAGTCTGTCGCCGCCACCCACAGTCGCAGAACATCGGCCCCAAACTCGTCCATCACCTTTTGCGGCACGATGACGTTGCCCTTGGACTTGCTCATTTTGTGGCCGCTGCCATCCACCACAAAGCCGTGCGTCAACAAGCTGCGATACGGCGGCTGGCCGTCGGTCATGCAACTCACCAGTAGCGACGAATGAAACCAGCCGCGATGTTGATCCGAGCCTTCGAGATACAAATCCGCCGGGAACGTTGACGCATCCGCGTGCGAATTGCGCAGCACGGTGAAATGCGTGGAGCCGGAATCGAACCACACGTCGAGCGTGTCTTTGATTTTTTCGTAGTGCGCGGCATCAGCGCCGAGCAGCTCTTCGGGCTGCACGGCCTGCCATGCTTCGATGCCGCTTTCCTCGACACGCAGCGCGACTTGTTCCAAAAGTTCCAGTGTGCGCGGATGCAGCGTGCCGGTTTCCTTGTGGATGAAAAACGGCATCGGCACGCCCCACTGCCGCTGACGTGAGAGTGTCCAGTCCGGGCGATTGGCGATCATGCCGTGCAGCCGTGCTTGTCCCCAGGCGGGGAAAAATTTCGTGTTTTCAACGCCGCGCAGCGCGGTCGCGCGCAAGGACTCGGCAGGCTTCACCTCATTCCAGCCCGGCGCATCGTCCATGCCGGCGAACCACTGTATCGTCGCGCGCAAAATCACCGGCGTCTTGTGGCGCCAGCAGTGCATGTAGCTGTGCAGGTGCTGCGCCTGATCGAACAGCACACCTTTTTCGTCAAGGTGCGCGACGATTTTGGGGTTGGCTTTCCAGATCATCTCGCCGCCAAACAACGGCAGCGTAGAAACATATTTTCCGTCGCCCATCACCGGCGTCTGGATGTCCACGTCTTTCATGCCATAGCGGCGGCACGATTGAAAGTCTTCCATGCCGTACGCCGGCGCGGAATGCACAATGCCGGTGCCGGTGTCGAGTGTGACGTAATCACCCAGGTACACTGGCGACAGCCGGTCGTAAAACGGGTGCTTGAAGTTAACCCGCTCCAGCGCCGCGCCCTTGCAGGTGGCAAGCGTCACACCCGTGAGCTTGAACCGCGCCAGACACGCCGCCTGCAAATCCGCCGCCAGGATCAACAGCCCGCGCTCGGTATCCACCAGGTTGTAATCAATCTCAGGATGCGCGTTGAGCGCCTGATTGCCCGGCAGCGTCCACGGCGTTGTGGTCCAGATCACCGCGTAGCCGGGTTTGTCCGGCAGCTTGGGCAAGCCAAACGCACGCGCGAGTTTTTCCGGCTCGGCAAACGGAAATCCCACATCGATCGCCACATCCTTGCGATCCTCGTATTCCACTTCCGCTTCGGCCAGCGCGGAGCCACAGTCAAAGCACCAGTTCACCGGCTTCAATCCGCGATAGACATAGCCCTTTTCCAGCAGCTTGCCGAGTGCGCGTATCTCATTGGCCTCGTTCTTGAACGCCATGGTCAGATACGGATTGTCCCAATCGCCCAACACGCCGAGACGAATGAAATCCTGCTTCTGCCGTTCGACTTGTTCGGCGGCATAGGCGCGGCACAGCTTTTGCGTTTCCGCGGTCGGCAAATGCTTGCCGTGTTTCTTTTCGATCTGCACTTCAATCGGCATGCCGTGACAATCCCAGCCCGGCACATAGGGCGCGTCAAAGCCGGATAGCGACTTTGATTTGACGATGATGTCCTTCAAGATTTTGTTGACCGCGTGGCCGATATGGATGTCGCCGTTGGCATACGGCGGGCCGTCATGCAGCACAAAACGCGGACGCCCCTTGCTCGCGGCACGGATGCGCTCATAGAACTTGCGCTCCTGCCAGTTTTTGAGCATCAGCGGTTCGCGCTTTGCCATGTCGCCGCGCATCGGGAACGGCGTGTCGGGCAAGTTCAGTGTGTGTTTGTAATCAGTCATATTCATTCAAATGCGAACCGTGTCCGCGAAAATCATTAACTCACTTTGCGTTGCACATTGCCCGCAAAAAACTTTTGCACATTCTCTACATCGCGTGCAATCTGTTTTTTCAGCGTGTCGAGGTCGGCGTATTTCGCTTCATCACGCAACTTGTTCAAGAAATCCACCCGCACATGGCGCCCATAAATTTCTTGTTTAAAATCAAATAGATACACCTCAAGCACCGCTGCACCCTGCGCCTTCACCGTGGGGCGCACGCCCAGGCTCGCCGCGCCGCGCACCGCGTCATCCCCTGCACCACCGGCACCATGGACTTCAACCGCGAAGATGCCTTCGAGCGGCGCGCGATTGTGTTTCATCTGCACATTGGCGGTCGGAAACCCCAGCGTGCGGCCCAGTTGATCACCGCGCACCACGCGCCCGCTGATGCTGTACGGGCGGCCCAGCAAGCGCGTCGCGCGCACCAATTCGCCGGCAGCCAGCGCATCGCGCACCGCGGTGCTGGACACGCGTATGCCTTCGACCATCACACTCGGCAACGCCTGCACTTCATATCCCAAACGCGCTGCTTCCGACTTCAACATCACAAAGTCACCCGCGCGACGCGCGCCAAAGCGAAAATCGTCGCCCACCTGCAACCAGCGCACATCCAGCCCGCGCACCAGCACGCGCTCGATAAAATCCTGCGCCGTGATTTGCGCGAACGCATAATTGAAACGGCACACATGCACGTGGTTCACGCCGGACGCCTCAAGCAGTTCGAGTTTTTCACGCAGCGACGTCAACCGCGCGGGCGCAACGTCGGGCGCAAAAAACTCGCGCGGCTGCGGTTCGAAAATCATCACGCACGATGGCACGTTCAGCCGCCGCGCGGCGCGCGCGAGCTCATCCAGCATCGCACGGTGTCCTAGATGAACACCGTCGAAATTGCCTATCGTGAGTGCAACGGAAGTGGTTGCGGCAGCAGGGATGCCGCGCGTGATGCGCATCGCGTGAAGGGTGTGGCTAGCACGTAAAAGCTTGAATTATAGCGGGTTTTCTCTCTACGGCACGAACGCCACACCAGCGCCGCCCCTACGCCGCGACATTACCGCGACTCGAATCGGGCGAAGTCACGCACTCTAAATCCCATCAACCACAACGCCGCAAAATAGACCACGGCGCCCAGCGACACCACGCCCATCAACCACGCAACGCGCACCATCGCGCCGGCAGCGATCCAGCGTTGCGGCGTATCTGCCGCAAACCAGATCGCAGCCGCCATCATCGCCACCGCGAATAATAGCTTGAGCAAAAACACCAACCACCCCGGCTTGGGGCTGTGTATGCCGCGCTTGTGCAACAGGTAATACAACAGTCCCGCGTTCAGACACGAGCCCAAGCCCGTGGCCAGCGCCAACCCCGCGTGTTGCAGGGGCCCGATAAACGCGAGATTCATCAGTTGCGTCATCACCAGCGTAACCACCGCAATCTTCACCGGCGTGCGGATATCCTGCCGCGCGTAGAAGGCCGGCGCCAGCACTTTCACCAATATCAGGCCCAGCAAACCGATGCTGTACGCCATCAGCGCCGCGCGCGTCGCCGCCGCATCGGCAACCGAAAACGCACCGTACATAAACAGCGTGGTAATCAGCGGCATCGCCAGCAAGGCCAACCCCACCGCCGCCGGCACCGCCAGCAGAAACGTCAGGCGCATGCCCCAATCGAGCAACGCTGAATATTCCTCAGTGGATTTGTTGGCGTAATGTTTCGACAAACCCGGCAGCAAAATCGTGCCGAGTGCTACGCCGAGCATGCCTGCCGGAAACTCCATCAAACGATCCGCGTAATACAGCCACGACACGCTGCCGGTCACCAGGAACGAAGCGAAAATCACGTTCAGCAACAAACTGATCTGGCCCACCGACACGCCGAACAACGCCGGCCCCATCTGCCGCAACACGCGCCGCACGCCCTCATGCTTAAAATTGAGCTTAAAGCGCGGCAGCATGCGCAAACGCATCAGGAAAGGCGCTTGAAACGCGAGTTGCAGCACACCGCCCGCCAATACCGCCCACGCCAGCGCCTTGACCGGCGGATCGAAATACGGCGTGAGCCACAGCGTAAACACGATAAACGACACGTTCAGCAGCACAGGCGTGAACGCCGGCACGGCAAACCGGCTGAAGGTATTGAGGATGCCGCCCGCCAGCGCAGTCAGCGAAATAAACAGAATGTAGGGAAAGGTAATGCGCAGCAGATCGACCGTGAGATTGAATTTACCGGCGTCCTTGGCGAAGCCCGGCGCACTGACGTAGATGATGTAGGGCGCCGCCAGCACGCCGATTAACGTGACCACGAACAGCGCCAGCGTCAACATGCCGGAAACGTAGTTGACAAGGTCACGCAACTCGTCCTCGCCACGGCGGCTTTTGTATCCGGACAGAATCGGCACGAATGCCTGCGAAAATGCGCCTTCAGCGAACAAACGGCGCAAAAAGTTGGGGATTTTGAACGCCACAAAAAAGGCGTCGGTAGCCAGCCCCGCGCCAAAAACACGTGCAATAAGGGCGTCGCGCACGAAACCGAGGATGCGTGACAGCAGCGTCATGCTGCTTATCGTGGCCAGGGCTTTGAGTAAATTCATGGCAAATTCATGGCTTAAGGCCCGAATCACGATTCGCACGACTGGCGCGGCTTGCGCGAATTGTGAGGCTTAAAGGGGGGCTTGAGCCCGCTACCCTGCGGCACGCCCGAAGAACCCGGTTGTTCTTGCAAAAATCCTTAATAATCCGTATCATCGCGCTCTTTTTCTTCCCGACTGGGAGTGTAACAGATGGCCAATATTGCATCCGCCCGCAAAGCAGCGCGGCAAAGTGAAAAGCGTCGCCAACATAACGCCAGCCTGCGCTCCAGGATTCGCACAGCGATCAAGGACGTAGCGAAGGCCATTGAAGCGGGCGACAAAACCGCCGCCAAAGCGGTCTATCAACGTGCGACCAGCACCATTGATATCATCGCTGACAAAAACATCATTCACAAAAACAAGGCCGCTCGCCACAAGAGCCGCCTGTCCGCCGCCGTTAAGGCGATGGCGTAACACCGTAATCGCAGACTCGGGACGCGCTGTCAGGCGTCCGGGCCGGATCGGCAGGGTAGCTCTCGGTATCCCGCGCAGGCGTTCTGCGCCAAGCCCCTTCCTCATCAAGAATTCGCTTGCACTGCAAGACCTTAGCGGTAAAATAGCTCGGTCATCTACGGCGGCAACTTGAGCCGCCGTATGCTTTTCCAGTAGGCCATTTCACTAATTCAATGTGGCCGTTTGTTTTTTTGGGGAGTGCCACCATTATGTCGCACGTGATGAACACATATGCCCGGCTTCCTGTCGCCTTTGAGCGCGGCGAAGGCGTGTGGTTGTGGGACACGCACGGCAAGCGCTACCTCGACGCGCTCGCGGGCGTGGCGGTCAACGCGGTGGGGCACAGTCACCCGAAACTGGTGGCCGCGCTGCGCGACCAGGTGGGAAAACTCATTCACACGTCGAATATTTATCAGATCGACGCGCAGGAAAAACTCGCCGACAAAATCACCCAACTGTCGGGCATGGACACGGTGTTTTTCTGCAATTCCGGCGCCGAGGCCAACGAAGCCGCGATCAAAATCGCGCGCTACTACGGCCACAAAAAAAACATCGAAAACCCGGCGGTGGTAGTGCTCGAAAAATCCTTTCACGGACGCACGCTGGCGACGTTGTCGGCCACCGGCAGCCGTAAAGTGCAAGCCGGTTTTGAACCGCTGGTCTCCGGCTTTGTGCGCGTTCCGTTCAACGACCTCGAAGCCGTGCAGCGCGTGGCCGCGTCCAACAAAAACGTAGTGGCCATTCTTGCCGAACTGGTGCAGGGTGAAGGTGGCGTTTGCGTGTGCGGCGGCGGCTATCTGCAAGGCTTGCGCGACATTTGCGATGCCAACGGCTGGCTGCTGATGCTCGACGAAGTACAAACCGGCATCGGTCGCACCGGTACCATGTTCGGCTTTCAGCATTACAGCGTAACGCCGGATGTCATGACGCTCGCCAAAGGTTTGGGTGGCGGCGTACCCATCGGCGCGTGCGTGGCCAAGGGCACGGCGGCCACCCTGTTTCAACCCGGCAGTCATGGCTCAACCTTCGGCGGCAACATCCTGGCATCCACAGCGGGCCTTGCCACGCTGGATATCGTCGAAAGTGAAAACCTTTGCCGTAACGCCACCGACATTGGCGAACACATCCGCGCGAGCTTGAAGCGCGCGCTGGCCGAAACACCGGGCGTCAAGGAAATCCGCGGCCAGGGCCTGCTGATCGGCATCGAACTGGATCGCCCCTGCGGCGAGTTGGTGAAAATCGGGCTGGACGCGGGGCTGCTGATCAACGTCACCGCCGATACCGTGGTGCGTCTGGTGCCGCCGCTTATTATCTCGCACGCGGAAGCCGATCAACTCGTCAACGAACTCGCGCCGCTGATCCGCTCGTTTTTGATGAAACCGGTGTCTGCGGCAACCGCAGCGGCCTGAGCACCACAGCACCGCAGCACCTCAAACAACAACGCCTCACCCGCAGTGCACATGCGATGACCATTCGCCACTATCTTCAATTCAAGGATTTCTCGCGCGAGGAGTGCGAGTACGTGTTCGGCCGCGCGCGCTGGATCAAGGATAAATTCAAGCGCTACGAGCCGCATCTGCCGTTGCACGACCGCACGCTGGCGATGATTTTCGAGAAACACTCCACCCGCACACGCGTGTCATTCGAGGCAGGCATGCTGCAAATGGGCGGCACGGTCATCAATTTGACCTCGAGCGACACCCAGCTCTCGCGCGGCGAACCGATCGAGGACGTCGCGCGCGTGATCACGCGCATGGTCGATATCGTGATGATTCGTACCTTTGAGCAAACCATCATCGAAAAATTTGCGGCGAACTCGCGCGTGCCGGTCATCAACGGACTGACCAACGAGTATCACCCGTGCCAGATTCTTGCGGATATTTTCACGTTTATCGAGCATCGCGGCAGCATTCAAGGCAAAACCGTGGCGTGGATCGGCGACTCCAATAACGTGTGCAACACCTGGTTACAGGCGGCGGAAGTGCTCGACTTCAACGTTCACGTCTCAACGCCGCCGGGCTATGAAGTTGAAGCCGAACGGGCGGGCCTCTACGGCGACGCGCACTATGAAGAATTCGCCGATCCGATGGACGCCGCCAAAGGCGCCGATCTCATCACCACCGACGTGTGGACCAGCATGGGCCAGGAAGCCGAAAACGAAGAACGCAAGCGCGACTTCGCCGATTGGTGCGTCGACGCCGACATGATGCGCGCCGCGAACAAGGATGCGCTGTTCATGCATTGCCTCCCCGCACATCGCAGCGAAGAAGTCACCGCTGAAGTCATCGACGGCCCGCAAAGCGTTGTCTGGGACGAAGCCGAAAACCGCCTGCACGCACAAAAAGCGTTGCTCGAATTTCTGCTGCTGCCGCGCACACAAGAAGCCGATCCGTCGCGCAAGCTGATCTGATTTCCGCATCACCCAACATTCCGCACATCTGCGAAATAATCGTAACTAATTGTTTTAATTGAGTATTTTAAATGAGCGATAAAGTTAATAAAGTCGTCCTCGCCTATTCCGGCGGCCTCGATACCTCCGTCATTTTGAAGTGGCTACAGGATGTCTACCACTGCGAAGTCGTCACCTTCACCGCTGACATCGGCCAAGGCGAAGAAGTCGCCCCCGCGCGTGCCAAGGCGATCAAGATGGGCATCAAGCGCGAAAATATTTACATCGAAGATCTGCGCGAAGAATTCGTCCGCGACTTTGTGTTTCCGATGTTTCGCGCCAATGCCGTGTACGAAGGCGAATATTTGCTCGGCACGTCTATCGCGCGTCCGTTGATTGCGAAGCGGCTGGTGGAGATCGCGCGCAAGACCAAGGGCGATGCGATTTCGCACGGCGCCACCGGCAAAGGCAACGACCAGGTGCGATTTGAACTCGGGGCCTATGCGCTGATGCCCGACGTCAGAGTGATCGCGCCGTGGCGCGAATGGGATTTGCTGTCACGCGAAAAACTGCTGGCGTATGCCGACAAACACGGCATCCCCGTCGATTACAAAAAAAGAAAAGGCGGTGGCGCACCGTACTCGATGGACGCCAACCTGCTGCATATTTCGTATGAAGGCGGCGTGCTGGAAGACCCCGCCTACGAGCCCGAGGATTCGATGTGGCGCATCACCGTGTCACCGGAAAAAGCGCCGAACAAGCCCGAAGTCGTATCACTCACCTATCAGCGCGGCGACATTGTCGCAATCAACGGTAAAAAACTCACGCCCGCGAGGATTCTCGAAAAACTCAATCAACTCGGCGGCAAACACGGCGTGGGCCGCCTTGATCTGGTCGAAAATCGCTATGTCGGTATGAAATCGCGCGGCTGTTACGAAACCCCCGGCGGCACCATCATGTTGAAGGCCCACCGCGCCATGGAATCGATCACGCTCGACCGCGAAGTGCTGGCGTTAAAAGACGATCTGATGCCACGCTACGCGCGCATGGTTTATAACGGCTACTGGTTCAGCCCCGAGCGGCTGTTGCTGCAATCGCTGATCGATCAATCGCAGGCCGCCGTCAATGGCACGGTCAAGGTCAAGCTCTACAAAGGCACGGTGATGACGGTCAGCCGCACCTCGCCGAACTCGCTGTTCGATCCGGCTATTTCCACGTTTGAAGATGACGGCGGCGCCTACAATCAAGCCGATGCCGCCGGATTCATCCGCCTGAATGCCTTGCGCCTGCGCATCGCCGCCAGGCTGAACAAACACCACAAGTAGGAAGCAACGCCATGTCACAGTTCGTGCAATTTGATAATGTCAGCGTCGTCAAAAAAGCCAACGTCTACTTCGACGGCAAGTGCGTCAGCCACACCGTGCTGTTTGCCGACGGTACGCGCAAAAGCGTGGGCGTGATCTTCCCCAGCAAACTCACCTTCAACACCGGCGCGCCGGAAGTGATGGAAATCAACGCCGGGGTGTGCAACGTCAAACTGGCAGGTGCGCCCGGCTGGCGCACGGTGCGCGCAGGCGAATCGTTCGACGCGCCCGGTAATTCCTCGTTTGAGATCGAGACTATCGAGACGCTCGATTACGTGTGTCACTTCAAGTAGCAGGGAGTTCGTCATGCCCACATTCGATATTGCCTCCGAAGTCAATCAGCCGGAAGTTCGCAACGCGGTTGACCAGTGCAACAAGGAAGTCACCAACCGCTTCGACTTCAAAGGGTCGGATGCCCGCGTCGAGATCAAGGACAAAGAGAAAGAACTCGTTGTCTACGCCGATGACGATTTCAAACTCAGTCAGGTGATGGACGTGCTCACCGGCCGCCTCGCCAAGCGCGGCATCGACGTGCGTTGCCTGGAACTGGAAAAAATCGAAACCATCGGCGGCAATAAGGTCAAGCGCATCGTCAAGGTGCGCGAAGGCGTCGATCAGGAACTCGGCAAGAAAATCATCAAGCTCCTCAAAGACAGCAAGATGAAGGTTCAAGGCAGCATTCAGGGCGATGTGGTACGCGTGACCGGCGCCAAAAAAGACCTGCTGCAGGACGCCATCGCCCTGATGCGCAAATCGATTACCGATTTTCCGCTGCAATTCAAAAACTTCCGCGACTGATCTCGCGGCGCAATTAACGGCCACTTCAAGTTCAAAACCTCACCGCAAAGGCGCAAAGACGCAAAGGAAACGCAAAGAAGTGCGTGGCTTTCAGGTGTTCTTTGCGGCGATTCTTTGCGCCTTTTCGGTGAAGCGTTTAGCCTTTGCCGTTCAGCAGCCCCCGCATCCACACCCCGTAAATCTGATCCGCGATGCTGTGCAGGCGCACGGTCTTTTGCTCAACTTCCCGCAGCATTTGATCCGGCGTTTGCACCGAAGGCGTATGCCGCGCCAGCGAGCGCACTTCCTGATCCCAGTCGCGGCACCAGTCTTTGATCAGCGCCGGCGTCATTTCCACATGACACTGCATGCCCACATGCTTGCCCAGCGCAAATATCTGATTGGGGCAGTATGCGCTGGCGGCCAGCCGCACCGCGCCGGGCGGAATGGAAAATGTTTCGCCATGCCAGTGAAACGACTCGAACGATGCCACCTCGCCGAGCCAGCTGCGGCTCTCATCCCTCGGTAAAATGTCCACCCGGCCCCAGCCGATCTCTTTCACTGGATTGCGCGTGACCACGCCGCCCAGCGCCTTGGAGATCAACTGCCCGCCGAGGCAATGACCGATCACTGGCACCTCGGTGCGTACCGCGGTCGCGATCAGTTGCAGCACCGGCGGTATCCACGGTAAATCATCGTTCACGCTCATCGGGCCGCCCATGAACGCCAGGCCGCTGAAATCCGCCGGATCAACCGGCACCGCCTCGCCCTCGTCCGTTTTGATGAGCCGCCACGGGATGCGATGACGATCCAGTACTGTGGCAAAATAACCTGGGCCTTCGGTAATCGAGTGTCTGAAAACAGCTACGGGATTCACCCATGCGCTCCCTGTGTACATTTCGTGTTCTGGCGCGGATTATTGTAACCGCAGTCTCGGGCTGCGTCGCTCTTACCCATGGCGCCGATGTGCAGGTCATCGGCGTTTTCGGCAGCAAGGCCACGCTGGTGATCGACGGCGGCCGGCCACGCACCTTGTCAGTCGGCGAGTTATCCCCCGAAAAAATACGCCTGATCAGCACCGCCGCGGAAAGTGCGGTGGTGGAAATCGACGGCAAACGCCAGACGGTGCAAATGGGTCAGCGCATCACCTCTGGGACAGGCGGCGGCGGGCCGCAGCGCACCACGATTACCGCAGACGCCAGCGGGCATTTTTTCACCACCGCAACGGTCAATGGGGTGTCGGTGCCGTTCATGGTGGACACCGGCGCCACCATGGTCACCATCAGCAGCGCACACGCAAAAAGCGCGGGCATCGCCTACACCTCGGGCGAACGCGGCATGATGCAAACCGCCAATGGCGTCACCGCCGCCTACAAAGTAAAACTCGACACCGTGCGTCTTGGCGATATCACGTTGAACAACGTGGATGGCGTGGTACTGGAGAACAATCAATTGGGGCGATTTGGTCTGCTCGGCCTGAGCTTTCTCAATCGCACCGAGATGCGGCGCGATGGCGACTCCATGACACTGACGCGACGATACTAAAAATCGTTTAAAAACAAATACTTATATATTATTGGTATTGGGTTTATTTGTTGTCCGGCGTGGTTGAGCGCGGTGGCGTGGCGCCCGTCAACGACAGCAGGTGCCCGAACTTTGTGCGCTTGGTTTCCATGTAATTGCGATTCGCCTCACGCGGCGGCACTTCAATCGCGACGCGCTCCGCGACGGTAAGTCCGTGACGCTCCAGTGCCGCCACCTTATCCGGGTTATTGGTCATCAGGCGCACGTGGCGCACACCCAGATCAATCAAAACGTGCGCACCGGCTTTGTAATCGCGCATGTCAGCGGCAAAACCCAGCGCGTGATTCGCCTCCACCGTATCGCGCCCCTGATCCTGCAACGCGTAGGCGCGTATCTTGTTGAGCAGCCCGATGCCGCGACCTTCGTCGAACATGTAAACGATCACACCAGCGCCCGCCTGCTCGATCAGTTCCATCGCGGCTTCGAGCTGCTCGCCGCAATCACAGCGTTCGCTGCCGAATACATCGCCGGTCAGGCATTGCGAATGCAAACGCACCAGCACCGGCTTATCTCCGGCCACGGCGCCTTTGACCAGCGCCACAAACAGCGTGGTCTCCAGGTTGTCGCTGTAGACCATGAACTCAAAATCACCTGCGCCACGGGTGGGCAGCCGCGTGGTGGCGCGGCGGGTGATCACACGCTCGCTCTCGCGGCACGCCACCAGATCGGCAATGCGCAGGATGGGTATGTGGTGACGCGCCGAGAAGGCTTCCAGCTCCGGCAGACGCGCCATGGTGCCGTCGTCATTCATGATTTCGCAGATCACACCGGCCGGTTTTAACCCCGCCATGCGCGCCAGATCAACTGCGGCTTCGGTGTGACCGCTGCGCGCCAGCACGCCGCCATCCACCGCGCGCAAGGTTTGCAGGCGGCCGGGGCGTATCAAATCCGCGGGCTTGGCGTTATCCGCAATCGCCACCGCGATGGTGCGCGCGCGATCCTGCGCCGACATGCCGGAGGCGACGCCTACCCTTGCATCAATGGGCGTGGCGAAGGCGGTGCCGAATTTGGTTTGATTGCCGGTGTCGTCGGTAATCAGCGACAGCCCGAGCTGCCGCACGCGCTCTTCGGTCAGCGCCAGCGAGATCAGCCCGCGGCCATGCAGCGCCATGAAATTAATCGCTTCGGGTGTGGCTTTTTCGGCCGCGACAAACAAATCGCCTTCGTTCTCGCGGCGTTCGTCATCGACCAAAATCACCATACTGCCGCCGCGCACGGCGGGCACAATCTGCTCCATGGCCTTGGTGCTGTTCCCGGTCTTCACTGGAGCAAGCGCAGGAATTCAGAGCGCGTTTTATCGACGTTGAACTCGCCGGTAAACGCCGAGGTGGTAGTGGTGGAGTTTTGTTTCTGAATACCGCGCATCACCATGCACAGGTGCTTGGCCTCGATCACCACCGCCACGCCGAGGGGCTTTAAGGTTTCTTCAAGACAGTTGCGCACTTCCATGGTGAGCCGCTCCTGCACTTGCAGGCGCCGCGCGAAGGCGTCCACCACACGCGGAATCTTCGACAGCCCGACGATGCGCCCGTTCGGAATATACGCCACGTGCGCCTTGCCGAAAAACGGCAACAGGTGGTGCTCGCACATCGAATAGATTTCGATGTCCTTGACGATGACCATCTGCGAATAATCCTCGGCGAACATCGCGGAACGCAGAATTTCCGCCGGATCGAGATCGTAGCCGTGCGTCAGATAATGCAGCGCCTTGGCCACGCGCTCCGGTGTTTTGAGCAAACCCTCGCGATCCGGGTTCTCACCGAGGTCTTTCAGTATCGTGCGGTATTTGTCCGCCACGCGCTTTACCGTCACGGGGTGGTAATTATCCACCTTGGAATAACCCTCGGTATCGTCATCATCCACCATTTGCCGTTTGGTCGTCATCGCTGCCCCGCTCGTGTTATTGCGGTTATTTTACGCCCCAACGCGGGCACGAATCGCCTGCAATAGCCCGGCCTTATCCAAACCGCAAGCCGCAAGCTGCAAAGCAGGGTCCCCCTGATCGACAAAGCGATCCGGCAAGCCCAATTGCAACACCGAGTTATTACGCCGGTGTTGCTGCAACAATTCAAGCACTGCGCTGCCCGCGCCGCCCATCACTACGTTTTCTTCCACCGTCACCAGCAAGTCATGCGTGTCGGCGAGCGACAGAATCAATTCAGCATCCAGAGGTTTGACAAAGCGCATATTGGCGACGCTCGCGTTTAACTCTTCCGCTGCCGCCAGCGCCGGCGTCAGCATCGAACCGAAAGCGAGTATCGCAATCGTCGTACCCTGCCGCCGCAGCACGCCCTTGCCCACCGGCAGGGTCTTGAAATCGCGCTCAATCGCCACGCCCGGCCCCGCCCCGCGCGGATAACGCACCGCCACCGGCGAGTTCATGCTGAATGCCGTACTCAACATCTGCCAGCACTCGTTTTCATCGGAAGGCGTCATCACCGTCATGTTGGGCAGGCAACGCAGATACGACAAATCAAAACTGCCGTGATGCGTGGCGCCATCGGCGCCGACCAAGCCCGCGCGATCGAGCGCAAACACCACCGGCAGATTCTGTATCTGCACGTCGTGTATCAGTTGATCGAAGCCGCGTTGCAAAAACGTGGAGTAAATCGCCAGCACCGGCTTTGCGCCTTCGCACGCCAGACCTGCGGCGAAGGTGACCGCGTGCTGCTCCGCAATGCCGGTATCAAAATAGCGGTCAGGATATTGCGCGGCAAATTGCACCATGCCCGAACCTTCGCGCATCGCCGGGGTAATGCCCACCAGCCGCTTGTCGTGCGCCGCCATCGCGCACAGCCATTCCCCGAACACCTGCATGTAGGCGGGCTTGCCACCGGATTTGCCGCCCGCGATACCATTGGTGGAATCGAACTTGGAGACGCCGTGATACAGCACCGGGTCCGCTTCGGCCAGTTTGTAACCTTGGCCTTTGCGCGTCACCACATGCAGGAACTGCGGGCCTTTCAATTGCTTGATGTTGTGCAACGTCGGCAGCAGCGCATCCAGATCGTGCCCGTCGATCGGGCCGATGTAGTTAAAGCCGAATTCCTCGAACATCGTGCTGGGTGTGACCATGCCTTTAACGTGCTCTTCGGCACGGCGCGCAATGTCGCCCAGCACTTTTTGCCCCAGGCCTTTGGCCTTCGAGTAAAAACGGCCCGACATCAGTTTGGCGAGATACTTGTTCAGCGCGCCCACCGGCGGCGAAATCGACATATCGTTGTCGTTCAGGATCACCAGCAGATCGACATCCATGTCGCCCGCGTTGTTCAGCGCCTCGAACGCCATGCCCGCTGTCATCGCGCCGTCGCCGATGATCGCCACCGCCTGACGCCGCACGCCCGCGAGCTTGGACGCCACCGCCATGCCCAGCGCGGCACTGATCGAGGTGCTCGAATGCGCCGTGCCGAACGTATCGTATTCCGATTCCGTGCGCTGCGGAAAACCCGACAACCCCTGCCACATGCGCAGGGTGTTCATGCGTTCGCGCCGCCCGGTCAACACCTTGTGGCCGTACGTTTGATGTCCCACGTCCCACACCAGCCGGTCGTGCGGCGTATTGAATACGTAATGCAATGCGATGGTGAGCTCGACCGTGCCGAGGTTCGACGACAAGTGCCCGCCGGTCTGGCTCACCGATTCGATCATGAACTCGCGTAACTCCTTGGCCAGCCGGTGCAACTGGCTACGCTCCAATTCACGCAAGGCCTTCGGAGAATCAATGGTTTTCAGCAGTTCATACATCGGGGGCATCAAAACTTTCGTAGCACAATAAAATCGGCCAATTGCCGCAAGCGCAGCGCGCGCTCGCCAAAACTTTCCAGTGACTTCATCGCGTCCACACGCAATGCTTCAGCGAAGGCTTTCGCGCGGGTGAGGCCCATTGCGCTGACATAGGTGGGTTTGCCTTGTTCGGCATCTTTACCCGCCGTCTTGCCGAGGGTGGCGCTCGAAGCATCCACATCCAGCACATCATCCACCACCTGAAACGCCAGCCCGATCAGCTTGGCAAAGGTGTCCACGTGCGCATACGCCTGCGCGCTCAAGGGTGTGCCGCATTTGAGTCCGAGCAAGGCCGCCGCGCGGATGATAGCGCCGGTTTTATGCACATGCATGAATTCCAGTTCCGGCACCGTCAACACCTTGCCCACGGCTTCCAGATCAATCGCCTGTCCGCCCGCCATGCCGCGCGAGCCCGAGGCCACCGCCAGCAAGCGGGTCATGTCCAGTTGCGTCTTCGCGTCATCGCACAGCTTGTATTCCGTCATCACTTGAAACGCGAGGCTTTGCAGCGCGTCGCCCACCAACAGCGCAGTCGGCTCGTCGAATTCGACATGGCAGGTCGGCTTGCCGCGCCGCAAAACGTCGTCGTCCATGCACGGCAAATCGTCATGCACCAGCGAATAGGCGTGGATGATTTCCACCGCCGCGCCGGCCAGCGCCGCGCGTTCGGGATCAGCCTGCGAGAGCTCACCCGCCGCGAAGGCGAGCAAAGGACGCACGCGCTTGCCGCCGCCCAGCACCGCGTAGCGCATGGCCTGATGCAGGCGTTGCGGCGCTATCTCCGGCGCTGGCAGCAATTTTTGCAGCACGGTCTCGATACGGCTCTGCCCGGCCGCGGCCCAGGCCTGAAAGTCTGGTTGATTTGTCACGGCGTCACTGCCCAGCCATTACTGGCCACCCGCAGCGAAGTTTTTCAGCACACCGTCTTCGAGTATCTTGACCTGCTGTTGGGCATCCTGCAGCGTGGTTTGGCAAAATTTCAATAACTCCGCCCCGCGTTGATACGCCGCGAGGGATTTTTCGAGCGGCAGTTGACCCGCCTCCATATCCGAAACGATCTCTTCGAGTTCGGCGAGCGCGGATTCAAATGTGGGGGCTTTGGCGGGTTTGGACATAGGACGGGAGAAAACCGCAGGAACCCACGGCGGGCAATCCGAAAGGGTACCGCAATCAGAGGTTTGCGGTCAATGAAGCGGTCTGCGGCGAGGTCCGCGCGAGTTGCGCAAGTGCAAGGTTCGTGATTACAAAACCGGGGGCGCTGGTGTGCACCCTCCCGATGCGCAGCGCCCAAGCCGTGAGCGGCGGCCGCGCATACCATTCGCGCCGGCGATACCACCCAGCACACCGCCCCCCGAGCGGCGTCGCAACAGTGCGGCACATCAACGCGCGCGGCGTAAGTTGGTTACAGTTTATTCAATAAAAACAAATACTTACGATTATTTACTTTGTGGCAGCGCCCGCCAACCCGTCCAGCGCCTTGCGCAAACCCTGCGCCACCTGCGCGCAATCTTTTGCGCCGTGACGCGCGGCCAGATAGAGCGGATCGTTATAGCCGAGCCACACTTGCCCTGAAGCGTCTTCCCACGCCAGCGCTTTGAGCGGCAAGTCGATGCCCGCCGATTGCGCGCATTCCATCAGCGGCGTGCCGCCCTGCGGATTGCCGAAGATCAACAACTCGGTAGGACGCAAGGTCTTGCCGATTTTTTGCGCGCCCGCCGCGTGATCGACACGCAGAAAAATAATCAGCTTGCGCTCCTTGGCTGCGGCCTCTAAGCGCGTGATGGTTTCGTTAACGCCATACGCGCTTTTGACTTCGATCAGCCCGTCGGCTGCAATCGCGGCGCCGGTGGCGAACACCATCACGCACTGGAATATCGTTTGTGAAACTCGCTTCGCTTTAATCATAAAATCTCCTTGGTTTGAATTACACCCCTGCAAACCGCGCACGCCGCACCGCGCACTACCAGCGCAATACCGCCGGCCCCATCATCCCGCCGGCCACGGCGGGAATCAGCATGCCCAGCAAATACCAGATTGCGATAAACGGCGCCGCCATTTCCGGACAGTACAGCGAGTACGCCAGTGCGCCGAGCGTGCCCGCGAGCAGCCCCGAAGCAGCGCCGGCCCACACCGGACGCGTTGGCGCGAGACCCTTCATCGCCCACAACGCGGCGACGAACGCAGGCACAGACAGCGCCGCAATATTGAACGGGCACACCCGCCATGACACACCGAACAGCAGATAACTCCGGCTTTCAGGCGCGGCGTTCAACAGCAGCACCGCCGCCAGCAGCGCCATCGCGAGCACGGGTGCCGCCATCACCAGCGGTACGCGTCCCAGACGCACACCCGGACGCGACAAGCGCAAGGCGGCCATCAGCGCACCCGAGAGCAGCACGGCCGGAAACGCCAGCTTCACCCAGAACATCGGCACTACTGCGGCGGCAGCAAGATCACGCCGCACACCGAACCAGATCGACATCAGCAACAGTGTGCCGAAAGCGCCCCAGCCCATCGCCATGACATAACGGCGCCGAACCACACCGGCGTCTACGGCTGGCGCGCCGTTCGCCAGCAGACCAATCAGTTCAGCGGTTTTCATGATTCGCTCCTGATCAGCAATGCCAATTTTTTAAGCCCGCGATGCACCGCCACTTTAACGGCGGATTCAGACATGCCGGTCAGCCGCGCAGCCTCCACCACGGAATGCCCGTCGAGTTTCATGCTTTGAATCGCCAGGCGTTGCGCGTCCGGCAATTGCGCCAACAGTTGCGCGAGATCACGGCGCGCGTCCCCCGCTTCGTTGTCCGACGCCGCAAAGATCGCCAATTCATCGTCCAGCGGATCATGCAGCGCGCCGCGCACGGCATGACGCCGCAACATATCCACCATCTTGTAGCGGGCAATCGCATACACCCACGCCGTCAGCGGCTGTGACGCATCATAGGTGTGACGCTGGTTGTGTATGGCGAGCAACGTTTCCTGCACGATATCCTCCACCTCGTCCGGCAAGCGCGTGAGCCGCCCTCTTAAAAAGGCGCGCAAATGCCCGCTCAGTTCCAGCAAAAATTGATGGTAGGCGGGGTTTTCGCCGGACAACCCACGCATCAGCAATTGCCGTAACCGGGTTTCACTTGCGCTTGCGCTCACGCGGCCTGCACTCCTTATTCGTCAATTTGCACTATCAGGTTACAGACAGCACCAGAAATATTTCTTACCCATTGTGCCCGACCTGTAACCTTTCGCCAAACCGCATCGAATTACTCTGAGACCGCGTTAGTGCGCCATGCAGGCATGTCCGGTCGATCCCCTCAATCACATCACAGGAGCCAACATCATGAGTTCACGTCCTATGGCTGTAACCGCCGTCACGCTCGCCGCGCTCGCCGCACTTGCGTCAGGCGCAGCACTTGCGCAAGACAAGGGTGCCTCGATCAAAGGCGAAAAGGAAAGATGCTACGGTATATCGATGGCCGGCAAGAACGATTGCGCCTCCGGGCCCGGCACCAGTTGTGCCGGCACGTCCAAAGTGGACTATCAAGCGGCGGATTGGAAGTACGTCGCCAAGGGCGCCTGCACCACGATGAAATCGCCGAACGGCATGGGATCGCTCAAGCCGGCGATGATGGATAAGAAAGACAAGATGTAAGGCTCGCACGCAACAGCGCCTCATTCCCATGACCACAGCCCTCACCGCCGGACTCGGCCTAAAGCCGCAACATTACGATGCGGCGCTGGCCTGTTCCGCGCACGGGCTGTGGTTCGAGGTGCATCCTGAAAATTATTACGCCGCTGGCGGGCCGCGCATGGCGTGGCTGGAGGCGATACGCGAGCGCCATGCCCTATCGCTGCATGGCGTGTCGCTGTCACTGGCTGCCGATGCGCGTCCCGACACGGTGCATCTGGCGCGGCTCGCTGAGCTTGCGCGCCGCGTTGAACCGTCGCTCGTTTCGGAACACCTGGCCTGGTCGTTCTGGAACGGCGCGTATCATCCTGACCTGTTGCCGTTTCCGCGCACGCATCAGGCACTCGCGCGCATCGCCGATAATATCTGCATCACGCAAGAGGCGCTCCATCGCCCTATCGCCATCGAAAACCCGTCGCATTATCTGGCAATCGACGGCCACGACTGGAACGAAATCGATTTTCTCACTGAACTTACGCGCCGCACCGGTTGCGGCCTGTTGCTCGACGTCAACAACGTTTACGTCAGCGCGTGCAATCTGGGGTTTGACGCGGCACAAACTCTGGATCGATTGCCCGCACAGGCGATCATGGAAATTCATCTGGCCGGACATTCGCAAGACCCGAATCTCGGCGCCACCCTGCTGATCGACAGCCATGATGCACCGGTAAGCGCCGAAGTCTGGGCGCTGTATGAACGGCTTATCCGGCGTATCGGCCCACGCCCAACCCTGATCGAACGCGACGCGCATCTGCCGGCATTCGACGCGTTGCTCGACGAACGCAACCGCGCAGCCGCGTTGCTGAACGAGCCGCTCGCGAAAGCTGCCTGAACCACACCATGCAGACACAGAAAACACTTGCTGGTTTTCAGACCGCCTTTGCGCAAGCGCTATGGGCGCCGCCCCACCACAATGCCCCCGTATCGGGCACCGTCGCCGCGCTCGCGTCGCAACCCGGCTTCGCGGTGTACCGCAATACCGTGATGAAAAGCTGCATCGACGCGCTGCAGGCGAACTATCCCGCAGTGGCGCGGCTCACCGGCGACGAATGGTTTCGCGCCGCCGCCGCGATCTACGTGCGTGAATCGCCGCCCGAGGATCCCTCATTGCTTAACTACGGCGAGTTATTTGCCGCGTTTCTCTCGCGCTATCTGCCGCATGCCCAGCCGGCGGCATCGCTGCCGTATGTGGCCGGGGTCGCGCGCCTGGACCGGCTGTGGACCGAGGCGCACACCGCACGCGACGAAACCCCGCTCGACGCCGCCGTGATCGCGAATCTCGCGCCGGCCAAACTCGCCACCGCCGTGCTATACCCGCATGCTGCGGCGCGTTGGGCATGGTTTACGGACGCACCGGTATTCAGCATCTGGGCACACCATCGTGCCGCTGAACGCAAGAATGACGAGGCTTGGCAGCCGGCGCGGCAAATTGAGTACGATCACGCGGGCGATGGCGAGGGCGCGCTACTCACGCGGCCGCGCGGCACTGTCGAGTGGGTCGCGCTGGACGCTGCAGGCTGCGCGTTTCTCGACCGCTGCGCCAACGGCGGCACGCTGGCGGAAGCCGCACGCGACGCGTTGGCGGCACAACACGGCGCCGATTTGCAACAACTGATGGCCGCGCTGTTGCACGCAGGCGCGTTCAACCGCATGAGCGTCACGCGACGCCGATAACGTCACGAAATATTGTTTAAAAACAAATACTTATATTATACACCGCCAATTAAGCGAAAATGTGAAAGGTAAGCAACGCCGCTACGACAAATGTGTGTGTGTCGGCAGCCGCAGGCTAAAAAATTCATTGGAGATTGATAAATGCACGCCACCCTGCCGCGTATGGAAGTCAGCGACTTTCCCGCGATACGCCGCAACCGCGTAGACACGCTGCAAGTCAATCTCGGCTACAAGTGCAATCAAAGTTGTTTGCACTGTCATGTGAACGCGGGCCCCACGCGCACCGAGGCGATGAGCCGCGAGACCGTATTCGAGGTCATCGCGTTTCTCAAGGCCACGGGCATCACCACACTCGATCTGACCGGCGGCGCGCCGGAATTGAATCCGCACTTTCGCCTGCTGGTCAAAGCCGCGCGCGACATCGGCGTGCAGGTGATCGATCGCTGCAACCTCACGATATTGCATGAGCCGGGACAAGAAGATTTAGCGGATTTTCTGCACGGCAACGCCGTTGAAATCGTGGCGTCATTGCCCTGCTACCTCGAAGAAAACGTCGATCGCCAGCGCGGCAAAGGCGTGTTCGATGCCAGCATCCGCGCACTGCAACTGCTGAATGAAAAAGGCTACGGCAAGGCCGGATCGCCGCTCAAGTTGAGTCTGGTCTACAACCCGCAAGGGGCGGTGCTGCCGCCTGCGCAAGGCCCGCTGCAAAGCGATTACCGCAAACATTTAGGCGAACACTTCGGCATTGAATTTACCGAACTTTATGTCATCACCAATATGCCGATACAGCGCTTCGGCAGCACGCTGATTTCCAAAGGCGAGTTCACGCATTACATGGATCTGCTGAAAAACGCCTATCAGCCGCAAAACCTGGATTCGCTGATGTGCAAGTCGCTGCTGTCGGTGGATTGGAAAGGCTACGTCTACGATTGCGACTTTAATCAGATGCTTGGCCTGCCGCTGGCGTGGAAAAATAAACCGCGCACGCACTTGCGCGAATTGATGGGCGTGGAACTCGCGGACAATCCGATCGTGGTCAAAGACCATTGCTACGGCTGCACTGCGGGCCAGGGCTCCAGTTGCGGCGGCGCGCTGGCCGCCTAATCTGATTTACGAACCTCTTTAATAGCGCATAACAAACATGGACGACTCCTATCACGCCACCACCCGCGACGTCTACAAAGAAGCCGCATTGAAACCGCAGGAGGGACTGTGTTGCACCACCACACCGGTGTGGCAACTCCCCGAACTGGCGATCCCGAAAAAAATGCTGGCCATGAACTACGGCTGCGGCAGCACCGTGCATCCGCGCGATCTCGCCGGCAACCCCACTGTGCTGTATGTCGGCGTCGGCGGGGGTATGGAGCTGCTGCAATTTGCCTACTTCTCGCGCCATGCCGGCAGCGTCATCGGCATGGATGTGGTCGATGAAATGATCGCGGCCTGTGGCGACAATCTGCGCGAGGCCGAACAGCAAAATCCGTGGTTCAAATCAAACTTTATTGATCTGCGCAAAGGTGACGCACTGAACCTGCCGATTGCCGGCGGCAGCATTGATGTCGCAGCGCAAAATTGTTTGTTCAATATTTTTCACGACGACGATTTGCAGCGCGCCCTCGGTGAAATGTACCGCGTGTTAAAGCCCCACGGCCGCCTGATACTGTCCGACCCCGTGTGCGAAACACCAATGCCCGCCAACCTTAAAAACGACGATCGCCTGCGCGCGCTGTGTCTGACCGGCGCGATACCGCTGGCGGCCTATATCAAGCGCCTGACCGATGTCGGTTTCGGCACCATCGAGGTGCGCGCCAAGCGGCCCTACCGTATTCTGTCGCCGCGCCACTACCCCACCGCTCAGGTGATTTTTGTCGAGAGCGTCGAAATCTGCGCCATCAAAGACCCCATGCCTGCCGACGGCCCGTGCGTGTTCACAGGAAAAACCGCGATCTACTTTGGTGACGGCGATTCTTTTGACGACAACAAGGGGCACTGCCTGACGCAGAACCAGCCGCTCGCGGTGTGCGACAAAACCGCCGGCGCTCTGGCGGCACTCGGACGGCAGGACATCCACATCACCGGCTCGACTTACTTCTATGACGGCGGCGGTTGCTGCTGAGTGCGGCCCGCGACCGTAAGTTGCGCGCGTTTGGCACGACCCAGATGAAACTAGCCAGGAAACACCCATGAACCGCAACAAGCTGCTGGTCTTCATCCTCATCGCTGCGTCTATCGCGGCGTTCTTCGCGCTGGGTGGTCACCACTTCCTGACCAAAGAGTTTTTCCTGTCGAAACAGACCGAGATCGCCGCGTACGTGCAGGCAAACTGGGCGCAGGCGGCGCTGATTTATTTTGTGCTTTACGTCGTGGTCACGGGCCTGTCACTGCCCGGCGCAGCGATCATGACGCTGGCGGGCGGCGCGATTTTCGGCCTATTGTGGGGCACGGTACTGGTGTCGTTTGCCTCCAGTATCGGCGCGACGCTGGCGTTTATCACCTCGCGCTTTTTGCTGCGCGATTGGGTGCAGGGCAAGTTCGGCGACAAGTTAAAACCGATCAACGACGGCGTGGTGAAAGAAGGCGCGTTTTATCTGTTCGCGCTGCGGCTGGTACCGGCGTTTCCGTTTTTCATGGTGAATCTGGTGATGGGGTTGACCACCCTCAAAGCGGTGACGTTCTACTGGGTGAGCCAGATCGGCATGCTGGCAGGCACCCTGGTGTTCGTCTACGCCGGCACCCAGCTCGGCGAATTCAAAATCGGCGCGGGTTTGATTTCCGCCTTCGTGCTGCTCGGCCTTTTTCCGTTGATCGCGAAAAAATTTCTCGATGCGTTGAAGGCGCGCAAGGTCTACGCAAAATGGCCGCGCCCTGCGTCGTATGATCGCAACGTGGTGGTGATCGGCGGCGGCTCGGCGGGCCTGGTTACCTCGTACATCGCGGCGGCGGTCAAAGCCAAGGTCACGTTGATTGAAAAACACAAATTGGGCGGCGATTGTTTGAACACCGGCTGTGTGCCGTCGAAAGCGCTGATCCGCTCGGCGAAGTTGTTATCGCACATGAAACGCTCGCAGGAATTCGGCATCCGCTCGGCCAGCGCGGAATTTGATTTCGCCGAGGTGATGGAGCGTGTGCAACGCATCGTGAAGGATATCGAGCCGCATGATTCCGCCGAGCGCTATACCAGCCTGGGGGTGGAATGCGTGCACGGCGAAGCGCAAATCGTGTCGCCGTGGGAAGTGAAAGTCAAAACCGCTGACGGCGAAAAAACCTTCACCACCAAAAACATCGTCATCGCCGCTGGCGCACACCCGTTCATCCCGCCGATTCCGGGCCTGGCGGAAGCGAATCCGCTGACCTCCGATAACGTGTGGAATCTGCGCAAGCTGCCCAAGCGCCTGGTGGTGCTGGGCGGCGGCCCGATCGGTTCCGAGCTGACGCAATGTTTTGCGCGCTTTGGTTCGCAGGTCACGCAAGTGGAAATGCTGCCGCGCCTATTGATTCGCGAAGACCCGGACGTCTCCGATCTGGTGATGAAGCGCTTTCAGGCCGAAGGCGTCAACTTACTGGTCAATCACAAGGCCAGGCAAGTGGTGATTGAAAACGGCGAGAAGTTTCTGGTCGTCGAAAACAACGGCGCCGAGACGCGCATCGCTTTCGACGAAATCCTGTGTGCGGTGGGCCGTGTCGCCAATCTCACAGGCTACGGCCTTGAGGCGCTCGGCATTCCGGCAACGCGCGTGGTCGAGGTCAACGAGTATCTGGAAACCCTCTACCCGAATATTTTCGCCTGCGGTGACGTGGCCGGGCCCTACCAATTCACGCATACCGCCGCGCACATGGCGTGGTTCTGCGCGGTGAATGCGCTGTTTGGCAGCTTCAAAAAATTCAAGGTCGATTACTCGGTGGTACCGTGGTGTACGTTTACCGACCCCGAAGTCGCGCGCGTGGGGCTGAACGAAACCGAGGCCAAAGAAAAGAACATTCCGCACGAGGTGTACACCTACGGCATCGACGATCTCGACCGCGCCATCGCCGATGGCGAAGCGCATGGCTTGGTAAAAGTGATTACACCGCCGGGCAGCGACAAAATACTCGGCGTCACCATCGCTGGGGAACACGCCGGCGACTTGCTGGTCGAATACGTCGCAGCGATGAAACACGGTTTTGGCTTGAACAAGATACTCGGCACCATCCATATTTATCCGACGCTGGGCGAGGCCAACAAATACGCGGCAGGGGTGTGGAAAAAAGCACAGACCACCGAGCAGCAACTGCGTTTTGCCGAAGCGTTTAACCACTGGCGGCGCGGCGCAGGCAGTGTCGGCACGGTGGCCGGTGCTGCGTTAGGGTTGATAGGCCAAGGTACCAAGGCCGCGCCAGCGGCAGAACATCACTAAGCAGATGAGAATAAAATGATTAAAAAACAAATAGTTACAATACTTTCGCTATGGCTGCTCACAGCCGTTTCCGCGTGGGCGCAGTTCGATCACTCGCACGCCGCATGGAGCGGACTGCTGAAAAAACACACGGTGGTAATTGACAGCGGCAAGGCGTCGCAAGTGCGCTACGCGGAAATCGCCAAGGATCGCGCAGCACTGAAAACGTATCTTGAAACGCTCTCTAAAGTCAGCGAGGCCGACTTCAAAAGCTGGAGCAAAAATCAGCAGCTCGCTTTTTTGCTTAACGCCTACAACGCGCACATGGTCGAGAAAATTCTGCTGCGTTACCCCAACATCAAATCGGTGTGGGATTACGGCAAGCTGATCGGCAACCCGTTCAAAGATAAATTCTTCAAGCTGTTTGGCCGCGAATTTTCGCTCGACAACATCGAGCACGACACCATTCGTGCCAAAGGCGTCTACGACGACCCGCGCATCCACATGGCGGTGAACTGTGCCTCGATCGGCTGCCCGATGCTGCGTGAAGAAGCCTTTGTCGCCGACAAGCTCGACGCGCAGCTCGAAGAACAAGTGGTGCGCGCCCTGTCCGACAAGACGCGTAACCGTTACAACGCCGCCAGCAACGCTCTGGAAGTGTCCGAAATCTTCAAGTGGTATTCGGTGGATTTCACCAGCGGATTGAAAGGCATCAAGTCGCGCGAGCAATTCTTCGCCAAATACGCGAACCTGCTCACCGACAACGCCGAGCACCAAAAAATCATCCGTGATGGCAAGGCCGAGATCAGGCATCTGGATTATGATTGGGGCCTTAACGACGCCAAAAAGTAACCGCGTGTGCTATCGGTCATCATCCCCTGCCTGAACGAAGCTGAAGGGTTCGCCGAATCGCTGCAGGCGCTGGCGCCGCTGCGCACGCGTGGCGTGGAAATCGTGGTGGTGGATGGCGGCAGCACCGATGCCACGATAGACATCGCGCGCCCGCTGGCCGATCAGATTATCAGCGCGCCGCGTGGCCGCGCGCTTCAGATGAACGCCGGTGCGGCACAGGCGCGCGGCGATCTGTTGCTGTTTTTGCACGCCGACTCGCGGCTACCGCCCGCGGCGGACGGCATCATCGTCGATGGCCTCAATCGCGCGCGCAAGACTTGGGGCCGCTTTGATGTCACCGTAACCGGCACACATCCGCTGCTGCGTGTTATCGCCACGATGATGAATTTGCGCTCACGTTTGACCGGTGTTGCGACGGGCGACCAGGGCCTGTTCGTCACGCGCTCGCTGTTCGAGGCGGCAGGCCGCTATCCGGAAATCGCGCTGATGGAAGACGTGGCGCTCACCAAAAAATTGAAAGCGTTCGGCAAGCCGCTGGCGCTGCGTCACCGCATCATCACGTCCGGGCGGCGCTGGGAAAAACACGGGGTGTGGCGCACGATTTTTTTGATGTGGCGGCTGCGTTTCCAGTACTGGCTGGGCGCAGACCCGAATACACTGGCCGAGCGCTATGTCGTACACCATGTCATCCACAAGCTGTGACGCGCTGACCATCGTCTTCGCCAAAGCGCCGCGCGCGGGCGCGGTGAAGACGCGCTTGATACCCGCACTCGGCGCCGAGGGCGCGGCGGCGCTGCACGGCCAGTTGCTGCATCGCGCGCTGGTCACCGCCACCGATGCCGGGCTCGGCCCTGTTGAACTGCACTGCGCGCCCGATACCAACGATGCGTTTTTGCGTGACTGCGGCCGCCGCTACGGCGTGGCGCTGGCGCCGCAGCAAGGCCGCGATCTGGGCGCACGCATGTGTCACGCGTTCGAGGACGGGCTGGCACGCCACGCGCGCGTGATTCTCATCGGCGCCGATTGTCCAGTGCTGACCGTGCAACATCTGCGCGAGGCGCAAAGTGCATTGACGCAAGGCAACGACGCGGTGCTGATCCCCGCCGAAGACGGCGGCTATGCGCTGATCGGTCTGACGCAATGCGACGCGCGCGTGTTCGACGGCATGGCGTGGGGCGGCGACAGCGTGCTCGCCGCCACGCGCGCGCGGCTGCACACACTGGGTTGGCGCTGGCACGAACTGGAAACGCTATGGGACATTGACCGCCCCGAAGACTACCGGCGCTGGTCGGAACACATCATTCTCAATGAAAATAAAACGCTGGCGTAACCGGTTTCTCTGTGCGCTCGCGGCCACGGGCATGGCAGCGGCTGCGCTGTCGCAATCTGACACCGCGACGGTCGTGGTTGTCGTGGCGGCCTTCTCCGCGCTGCAAGCGGGCGCCGCCCTGCCGCAAACCTGGAAGCCGCTGGGCGTATCCAGCGCGAAAAACCCCACGCGCTATACGCTGGTGGACGATGGCGGCACCACCGTGCTGCGTGCCGAATCCACGGCAGCCGCGTCGGGACTCAGCCGCAACATGAAAGTGAACCCCGCTGAATTCCCCATCCTCAAATGGCGCTGGAAAATCGCCAACATTCTAAAAGCCAGCGACATCCGTTTAAAAGAAGGCGACGACTATCCGGCGCGCGTGTACGTGATGTTCGACTATCCGCTGGAAAAATTATCCTTCGTCGAGCGCAGCAAAATTCGCCTGGCGCGCGCGCTGTACGATCCGAACATTCCCACCGCAACGCTGTGCTATGTGTGGGACGGCAAAGCGCCCGCTGGCACTATTGTCGCCAGCCGCTATACCGATCGCGTGCGCATGATCGTCGTCGAAAGCGGCGCCTCCCGCGTTAATCAATGGCTGGCAGTGGAGCGCGATGTGGCAGCGGATTTCAAGGCGGCATTCGGCGAGGATGCGCCACCCGTCTTAGCCGTCGCCATCGCCACCGATACCGACAACACCGGCGAATCGGTTATAGCGCACTACGGGGATATTTCTTTTTATAAACATAAGGTTACAAAGTAACGGGGCGAAGTAAAGCGATTGGGCGTTGCTTTTTACAAAGACTTGGGGAAGAATAGTCCCCTCTTTTAACCATAAAAGTCTTAAAAATCAGTCCCTTACGGCATACCTACCGATAGCTGACTCATCGACCTTTCTCGCAAACTCACGGCATGTCAGACCTCTCCAGCACCCTCGCCTTACGCAAAACCACCACTTCGCAGCTTCCGGTGGATTGGTATTTCGATCCACGAATTCATGAACTCGAAAAGCGTCTGCTGTTCGACGCCGGCCCGACCTACAGCGGCCACGAATTACTCACCCCCAACGCAGGCGACTACCACGCGCTGTCGTGGGCCGATAACGCCCGCGCGCTGGTGCATGGCGCCGAGGGCGTCGCGCTGCTGAACAACATCTGCCGCCATCGTCAGGCGATCATGCTGCAAGGCCGCGGCAACGCGAAAAACATTGTGTGTCCGCTGCACCGCTGGACCTACGGGCTTGACGGCAAGTTGCTCGGTGCGCCGCACTTCCCGCAAAACCCCTGTCTTGATCTCGCGCAAACGCCGCTGCAAAACTGGAACGGGCTGCTGTTCGCCGGCCAGCGCGACATCGCGCGTGATCTCGCGTCACTCGGCGCGGAAAAAAATCTTGATTTCTCGGGCTTCATGTTCGATCGCCTGGAGACCGAAGAATACGCCTGCAACTGGAAAACCTTTATCGAGGTCTACCTCGAGGATTATCACGTCGAGCCGTTTCATCCCGGCCTTGCGGGATTTGTCGATGTCGCTGATCTCCAATGGGAATTCGGCGCCTGGCACAGCGTGCAAACCTGCGGCGTCAAACGCGGCCTCACCAAACCCGGCAGTGACGTTTATCGGCGCTGGCACGATCAGGTCAATCGCCACAGCGCAGGCAAAACACCGGCGCACGGCGCAATCTGGCTGACGTATTTTCCGGCGCTGATGGTCGAGTGGTATCCGCATGTACTGGTGGTGAGCCACATTATTCCGCGCGGGCCCGAAGCCTGTACTAACGTCGTGGAGTTTTACTACCCCGAGGACATCGTGCTGTTCGAGCGCGAGTTCATCGAAGCCGAACAAGCCGCGTATCGTGAAACCGCGATTGAAGACCGCGAAATCATCAACCGCATGACGGTAGGCCGCAAAGCGCTCTACCAGCAGGGCGTAAGCGATGCCGGCCCGTATCAATCGCCGATGGAAGACGGCATGCAGCACTTCCATGAATTTTTGCGGCGCGAAATCGATCCCCACCTGACATCACGGCGGGCAGGTTTGCAGAAAAAATAATTACTCAATAAAAACAAATAGTTACGGGCGGATAAGGTAATTAGGGTGGTTGCCTTACCGCCCTTTTCACGTGCAGCACTTTGCAACGGATTTTTTTTCGATTACCTTTGCAACCCGCGCCACCTTGCAGCCAGGCATCCGATGAGCCCGATGGTATTTTCCACGCTGATATCCGCTTCCGATCTTGCCGCGCATCTGAATGACGCGAACGTGATCGTGTGCGACTGCCGTCATGATCTCGCAAACTACGAAGCCGGGCGCCGTGCCTACGCGCAATCGCACCTCCCCGGCGCGCGTTTTTTGCATCTCGACGAAGACCTGTCCGGCCCCAAGACCGGCATCAATGGCCGCCATCCGCTGCCGCATCCGATTACCTTCACGCTACGGCTCGCCGCGCTCGGCATCGACAACAGCAAACAAATCATCGCCTACGATAGCGCGGGTGGCGTCTACGCCTCGCGCCTGTGGTGGATGCTGCGTTGGGTCGGGCACACCCAGGCCGCGGTGCTGGATGGCGGTTTTGATGCGTGGATTAAAGCCGGGCATCGCGTCACCGCCGAACTGCCCGTCATCAAACCCACAACCTACAATCCCAATCCGAGTCCGCAATCGGCGGCTGACACCGCGTTGATCGTCAGCAACTTAAGCGGCCAAAAAGTATGTGTGGTTGATGCGCGCAGCCCCGACCGTTTCCGCGGCGAAAACGAAACACTGGATCCGGTGGCCGGGCATATCCCGGGCGCGATCAATCGATTCTTCAAAAACAATCTCGCGGAAGACGGCCGCTTTAAGTCAGCGGCCACACTGAAAAGCGAATTCGCGTCGGTAATCCATGCGCACGCACCCGCCAGTGTCGTGCATCAGTGCGGCTCTGGTGTCACCGCCTGCCACAATCTGCTGGCGATGGAAGTCGCGGGCCTTGGGGGCTCGCGCCTGTATCCCGGCTCGTGGAGTGAGTGGGTGAGCGACCGCAAGCGGCCTGTGGCGACCGGCGCCGCCTGATCCGGCGCGCGCCGGACACCGGCCCAAAAACGTTCTATCGGTTCGAGGGTTCGACGCCGACCGGCATCACGTGTTTGTTAAGCACTCTATCGAACCGCGCCAGCACCACGGATTCGTCCCTCACCATCCGAACAACCTTCGCGGCATCACCGGCTGCTATTACCGCTACTGGCGAAATGACCGCCACTGGCGCAACGGTGTTTTCGCGTAAACCGGTTATCGAGCCGATCCCCACCAACCCTAGCATGAACAGCAGCCCCACGGCGCTTTTAAGCAGGGCGCCGGCGACGCGCATCGATTCTTCGCGCACGACATCCATCAGTGTTTGTTTTTGATCGGGGTTCATCACAGGGATTTCAGCGGGCCGTGTTCGCTGCTTGCGTCGTCGTCGGCGCATTGGATAACCCGATTATGTCGAGCCCGACCAGTGCCAGGACCCACACCATCAGTAAGCCCCCGGCGCAGGTCAGCAATAGGCCGGCAACCGACGCGGGCTCACGTTGATAGTCGTGCATCAGTTGCTCTTTTTCGTGTTCGGTTAGCATGGTGACCTCCGTTGCAAACGCCGGACTAAGAGGAAAATGAAGGGAAATAAAAGGATTATGAGTGCCGCGCGAAAAGCAACCGTCGCAGCCGCGCATCGGAATATTCGGCGATGGCCTGCACCTTGAAAAACACACCGCGCTGCGACCGATGCGGCGAGTCAAATAGGTCGTAGCGCGTTTTTTGGCTAGTCATGGCTGTCTCCTTATGCCGTAGTGCCTCGGTTGCGGTTGCGAAAGAAATCCGGTTGATCTTCTGTGGGGCTATTGTGGGGAAAAAGCAGGGGCTGCGGTATCAGCCAAAAGGATTAGCGCATTGTGACAAACGTCACACTCAACCAATAATTATTCTTTTTAAAAACAAATAGTTATGGTAATTACAATCTATAACGTATTTGTAATACACTGGACTGCGACTAAGGGCCTAGGGGTTGCTCCGGGATGTCTATCCACTACCAAAGTGAGGGGCCGGTGAAGATACTTGCGGTTGATGACCATCCACTAATCCGTGACGCGTTGCGCCAGGTGCTCAAGGTGCTCGATCCTGAATTGGATTTACTGACTGCCGCCAATGCGCAGGAAACCCTGATCGCGGCGTCGGAAAACCCTGACTTGAACCTGGTGCTGCTTGATCTGTCCCTGCCGGACGCCAACGGTTTTGAAGTGCTGCACCAGTTGCGCGAACAGCACGCCGGCATGCCCGTGGTGGTGCTGTCGGCCACGGACGATGCGGCAAGTGTGATGCGCGCACTGGACGACGGCGCCATGGGATTCATTCCCAAAACGTCGTCGAATGACGTGTTGCTGGGTGCATTGCGCCTGGTGCTGGCCGGTGGCGTGTATCTGCCCGCTGACGTGCTGCGCCAGTCGACAGCAGCACACCCGCATCCGCCGGCGGATCCGGGCGTCGCGCAACCCGAGGTCACCTACCGCGACTTGGGGCTGACCGAACGCCAGGGGCAGGTGTTGTCACTGCTGGTGCAGGGTAAACCTAACAAACTCATCTGCCGGGCGTTGAACCTCGCGGAAGGCACGATTAAAACTCACATCAGCGGGATTCTGCGTTCACTCAACGTCAACAATCGCACGCAGGCCGTGATCGCCGTCGGTAAACTGGGATTGAAGCTGTCGGCCCCGTGAAGCGGGCGACTTAAACAGCGGCGGCAGGAATCAGCCGCAGATAGGGGGCGCATGAGAGCCGGGATCATTTCCGTCTTCGTGGACTATCATCGTCGTGGCCGCAAACACTGCTTGTCGATGCAGCCGCAGGCCGGCGCCATCCTCGTCAACGTACGCCAACGGAAAGTAGCCACACCCACAGTCTGGCCGATCGCCACAGCAACGACCCATGCATCGGACGCCAACCCGGAGCAAATTCCCGCATGAGCAAAGCGCAAATATTAGGAACGATTTTGAACCCGCGCGTAAGAACGAAGCTTGATGAGCTGATTCGCGCGGAACAGGTTCGTATGCTCTATCAGCAATTGCCGCGATCCATTGCCGGCAACGTGGCAGGCGCATGCGTGCTGTCTACAGCCCTCATCGGCGAACGGCCATGGGGAACTATCGCCGCGTGGCTTGCCTGCATCTTCCTCATTCAATTGTCGCGACTACTCCTCTACTTCCACGATCTCAACAAGGGTTTCGTTAACGCGAATGTTGACCGGGCGGCGCTCATCTGGACGGGTGGCGCATTCATATCGGGCGCCTTATGGGGCTCGACGGCGTTCGTGTTCTTTGTATCGGGGCATGACGCGTATCAGGCACTGCTGGCGATAGTGGTATTCGGCGCTGCCGCAGCAGGCGGTCCGATGCTCGGCGCTCACATGCCTGCGTTCTACGCCTTTGTGCTGCCGGCGCTGCTGCCCTTTATCGTGCGCAATCTCATGGAAGGCGACGTGGTGCATATCACCATCAGCGTCATCATGAGCATGGTAACCATAGGTTACGTGGCGTTTGGCCGCAACTACCATCAAATGCTGGCAGAATCGTTACGCAACCGGCTCGAGAAAGAAATCCTCGCCGACAAGCTGGTTGAGCAGAATGCGGATCTCGAAGCGGCGCGCGTTGAGGCCGAACAGGCGAACCGTGCAAAAACGCAATTCTTTGCCGCCGCCAGCCATGATCTGCGCCAGCCGCTGCACGCCATGGGGTTGTTTGCCGCCGCGCTGGCCGAAAAAGTCCGTTACCCTGAAGTGGCGAGCATCGTGGGCAGTATCAATGCCTCAGTTCATTCGCTCGAAGCCTTGTTCAATGAGCTGCTCGACATCTCGAAACTGGATTCAGGCGTCATCAAGCCAAAACTCGGCGGTTTCGCGATCCAGGAGTTGCTCGCGCGACTGCGCGCGGAATTCACTGTGGAAACCGCTGCCAAGGGGCTCCAACTGGAGGTGAGCACTGAAGCACACATTATCCATAGCGACGCAGTGCTGCTGGAACGTATCCTGCGCAATCTGATCAGCAACGCCATCCGCTACACGCCCGCCGGCAAGATTGTCCTAACGCTGGCACGCACCGACGATCGGTTGCGCATAGCGGTGCGCGACACGGGTATCGGCATTCCGCTCGAACATCAGCAGCGCATCTTCGATGAGTTCTTTCAGGTCGGCAACCCTGGCCGCACCAGTAAAAAGGGCTTGGGATTGGGTTTGTCCATCGTCCAGCGCATGTGCGAATTGCTCGGATATACCATGCATCTCGAATCGGCGGCAGGTCAGGGTTCCGTGTTCAGCTTCGACGTGCCGCTGGGTGAACTGCAAGCGCCGAACGCGCCCAGCGTGCGCGCGGCACTGTCCTCACCCACCGACCTTTCGGGCAAGCTGATTGTCGTTATCGATGACGAAGAATCGATTGTCGACGGCATGAAGGCGCTGCTGTCGGGCTGGGGTGCCGAGGTCATCGGCTCCGCCACCGGCGACGACGTGCTCGAAGCGGTATACCAGACTGAACGCATGCCCGACCTGCTGATCGTGGATTACCGGCTCGGCGACGGCGAAAACGGTATCCAGGTTGCACAGCGATTACGCCAGGAACTCGATCCGGAAATACGCGCGATACTGGTCACCGGAAGCATTACGCCCGATCTCAGCAATCTAGCGCGCGCGGACAACTTTGAATTTCTGCTCAAACCCGTGTTACCCGAAGACTTGCGCGAGTGCATCCGCGCGACGCTCGCGCGAGGACATTGACCAGGGGCGATTATGGGATTCATACGTAAACTTTGGGACAAGCTACTCGGCCGGCTGCCCGACGATGCTCCTTGCGTTGCCTTCGATCAAGTGTTGTCCGAAGAAATTGCTTTGCTGCGGGGTTCGCCCTGCGCGGCGCCTGCGGCCTCTACGAACGCTACGCCCCCGTCCAGCGCGCAACGCGCGACCGAAGCATCCTTGACCGCTCTGGCGTTTTCCGGTGGCGGCACACGTAGCGGCAGCTACGCACTGGGTGTTGCACAAGCGCTGGCGGAGCATGGACTGCTGACGAAGTTCGACTATCTGTCCACGGTCTCCGGCGGCGGTTTCACCGGTGGCTGGCTCGCGGCGCAAATTCGTGAGGAACGCAATCAAGCGGAAGGCGATTCCACTGCCACGGAGCGTGTCGCGGCGCGCATCGCAAACAAAACAAAAGAAGACGATGCTGTGCGCTTCGTGCGCGACTGGTCCAGTTCGGTATTCCCCAGTTTCAAGACACTCAATCTCGACATTTCCAGCTTCGTTTCCACCTTTGTGCGCAACCTGCTGCTCAACCTGATCACCATCCTGTTGGCGCTGTTTCTGGCCATGGCGGTGGTGCAGGCGTTGGTCTGGGGCGGCGTCGGCATGTGGTCGTTACAACCGAACCCGTTGTGGAGCATCGCGGGCGCTGTCGTGGGAATAGGCTTGCTCGCACTGATTTCGGGGCGCGCGTTAAATGCGGCACGAGGTTCGGGCGCGTGCTGGCCATTGTCTAAAGTTGACGCGCAAAATACGCATTATTATGTGATAGTGTTGCCACTGACCATGTTGGTGTGCAATGCGCTGGTGTGTCTCGCGCTTTGGACTGCTGCGGATACGGCCGTGGGGCTGGGCACTACGCAAATCGCGGTCGCGGTCACGGTATTCGGTTATATTCTAATCGTTGACCCGCGTTTGTTTTGTGTGGTGTTCATGTTGCTGGCAAGCACCGTCGCCGCCATATTCGCGCTCACCGGAAGCGGCCACACCTGGGCCGAGGCCACGACCTATGGCCTGGCACTGTTCGTGCTGATTCCCCTCACCATTTACTTTGCGCGCAGCGCGGTCGCGGGCGTCCAGGGCAGTTCACCGGTGCGGCTTGGCGCACTCGTGGCGAGCAGTCTCCTGCTCGCCGCCATGCTGACATCCACCGTCCCGTTGCTCGAAAATTCGTACCAACTCGGCAATCCGTGGATGCTGGTGTGGCTGGGTACGCCACTGATTGTCATTCAATGTTTGATTGCGCAAACCGTGTGGATCGGGCTGCGCGGCCGTTCGCTCAGCGCCGAAGAGCACGCATGGTGGAGCCGTATGGGCGGGGGTTTCAACCTCGCGATTCTGGCGTGGCTGGTATTTTTCGGTTTGGCGATCAACGGCCCGAGCGTGTTCGAAGCGTTGATCTCCACACACGTAGCGCTTCCGTCCTGGCTCGCCGGTACTGTAGGCGGCGTGTTCGCGGCACGCGCCGGCACGGCGCAAAGCGCGATAGCGGAACGGCTGCGCCGACTCCTGGCGCAAAGTGCCCCTTACATTTTCATGATCGGCCTGTTGCTCGGCGCTTCATGGCTATTCAGGGAATGGTTCGTGCAGCTTTACGGCGTGAGCAAATCCATGGGAATCCCGGACGCGATATCCCGCTTTTCAGTGTGGTGCTGTGGCGCACTCAGTGACCATGGCGGAAGGCTCACCAACAGTGAGGCCTTGATCTGGTATTCCTTCTTCCCGCTAAGCACAAACTTCGCATGGCCCAATCCGTGGGCAATCGAGGATATTTGGCCGACGCAGTGGGGAGACTATCTGCTGATGTCGCTCGCCATTGCGGCGGCATTGGCGCTTGCATTGCTGTATCTGGGCAGTCAGCTCAAAGTTAATTTATTTTCACTGCATCACGCTTATCAGGAACGCATCACGCGCTGCTACCTGCGAGTGCGCTCGGCTCACCGGCGCAAGATCGGATTTTTTGCGGATATGGCGGGCGACGATTTGCCGATGGCCCAACTGGACCATCGGCCCTACCCGATTATCAATGCAGCGCTCAACGTCGAAGATTTGTCCGGGCAGATTGGCGCGGGCCGCAAGGCGGTATCCTTCGTTTTCACACCCAATTACTGTGGCTATGCCGCAGGACCTGGTGCGCGCGGTGAAGCGTTCCGGCGTACCAGCGCCTATGCCGCCGCAGACGAGCCAGGCGGCATCAGCCTCGGACGCGCGATGGCGGTGTCTTGCGCCGCAGCCAGCCCCAAGATGGGATTTTATGGCTCGCGGGCAACGGCGTTCCTGCTCGCGGTGGCGAATTTTCGTCTGGGTGCGTGGGTGGGCAATCCGTGCGGGCGCGCGTGGCATCGGCGGGATCCCAAGCCGAATCTGTTTTATCTTTTGCAGGAGGTCACCGGATCGTCAAGTCTCGATTCGGATTTCGTCTACCTGAGCGACGGCGGGCATTTTGAGAATCTGGCGATTTACGAGTTGATACGGCGGCGCTGCCGCGTCATTGTGGTGACCGACGCCGGGGCGGATCCGAGGTGGGAATTCGCCGATCTCGCCAACGCGATTCGCCGCTGCTACGTGGATTTCAACGTCGAAATCGAGATTGATGTGGCGCCGTTGCGCGCAGGCCCCAATGGCCGGGCCCAACGGCAATTTGCCATTGGTAAAATTCATTATGATCCCGATAACAAAAACGCAACGCCGGGCATTCTGGTGTATCTCAAGCCGGTACTCACCGACAGTGAGCCGGCGGAGATTGACTCCTACGCGCGCATCAACCCCAAATTCCCGCAGGACCCCACCTCCGATCAGTGGTTCGACGAAGCGCAGTTCGAAAGTTATCGCAAACTCGGCTACCTTTCCGCGTCGGCCTGGGTGAAGCATCATCCCAACATCGTTAAGGTGTTGTGCGCAGAGGCCACCTGACACTGGCTGACACTGTGCGGCCACTAATCAATGCATACGTTCGCCGCTGATATTATTCTTATCGTTCACTTCGCATTCGTGCTGTTTGTGGTGGGCGGACTCGCACTGATCTGGATCGGTTACGCAGCAAGCTGGCAGTGGGTGCGCAATTTCTGGTTTCGCGCGGCGCATCTGGCCGCAATCGTTTTCGTCGCCAGCGAAGCACTGCTCGGCATCGTGTGTCCACTCACTGAATGGGAGGACGCCTTGCGTAGCACAGCCGGCGGCGCAGTCAGCGACAAAAGTTTCATCGCGCGCTGGGTGCATCAACTGATGTTCTTCCAGCTTCCTGAATGGGTGTTCACGGTGATGTATGTGGCGTTCGCGCTGGTGGTTGCGGCAACGTTCTGGTTTGTCCCGCCACGACGCCACAAACCACACTAAAAAAATGGCGCTGACCAGTAGTCAGCGCCATTTAATTTATTCAATAAAAACAAATACTTACGATAGAGAATCCGCCCAGATATTCCTCGCCCAACCCCATGCGTACTGGCCTTCAAGTTCGCTCGCTTTGTCGGACAAACCACCCGCGCCCTTCACCACCATCATGGATTTGTCCGCCGCGCTGTACTGATGCACCGAAGCGACATGGATTACATTTTTGGCATCGACGAAGCTGTAGCACGTGTTCATCATCATCGGCTGCGCATTCACGGGCTGTCCCTTGATCTGCGCGATCACTGCCGCCGCGCACACTTTTGCGTGCTGGTTCGCCATGCTCGCCGACTTGGGCATCGCGGTCGCGGATAGTGTCGCATCACCCAACACATGCACGCCGGGCACTTTAACCGACTCACACGTCAGCCAGTCAATGCCGCACCAGCGATTGTTCGCGGTAATCAAGCCCGCCTGGAGCGCGATGTCGCCCGCGCGATGTGGCGGCACCACGTTGAGCACATCACCCCTGACATCACCGAACTGCAACTTGATGGTCATGCCCTTCACATCGACATCGGCGATTTCGCTGTTGGGCCGGTAATCGATCATGCCTTTGTAAAGACCGTTCCACGCGCTGCGGAACAGGCCCGCTTTGGACACCAGATCAGGATTCGAATCGAGCACGATGATTTTGGATTTTGCTTTTGCCCGCTGGAAGTAATCCGCCACCTGACAGATGCGCTCATACGGCCCCGGCGGGCAGCGGAAAGGCGCCAGCGGGATATGCATCACAAACACGCCGCCGTCGCGCATCGATTCGAGTTGCTTCTTCAGCGCCAGCGTTTGCGGCCCGGCCTTCCACGCGTGCAACACCTGGCTTTGCGCCGCCGCATTGTTAAGACCGGGAATACTTTCGTACATGAAGTCAACGCCGGGCGAGACGATCAAGCGGTCGTAACGGAGGGTGGTGCCGCCCGCCAGGCGCACGGTTTTTGCCACCGGATCAACGGCCACCGCGCTGTCACGCACGACGTTGATGCCGCGATTCGCAAGCCCCGAATAGCCCGTGGTAATTTGCGCCATCGTCGCATTGCCCGCGAGCACCAGATTGCTGATCGGGCACGAGATGAAATCCGCTTCGCGTTCGACCACCGTCACGTCAATGTCCGGCGACCACATCTTTATGTATTTCGCCGCCGTGCCACCGCCGATGCCGCCGCCGATGACGACGACTCGCCCTGCACTGCCGCCGCCGGTGGTTGCACACCCTGTCAGCGTTGCTGCACCCACGGTTGCCGTCCACTGCATGAATTCACGTCTGGAAATGGTCATGGCTGTCTCCTGCTTTTCAAGGTTTAACCGCGGCAAAGTAGCCGGCGATCTGCTCAAGCTGCGCATCGGTGTAGCCCTTGGCATGCTGATGCATGATAGTCGCCGGTCGCTTGCCCGCCTTGAAATCCAGCAGTTGCTGCAGCATTGCTGCCTTGCTTTGTCCGGCAATGCTCGGTGGCACGCCACCAACGCTGCGGCCTTCCGTGCCATGACAGGTAAAACAAGTGGCGGCCAGTGCGCGCGCGGCATGCGGATTGGGGTCTTGTGCCTGCGCGGGAATTGCCGCGCCCGCGATCATAACGGCTGCGCACCGGGCGCCTATCCATGAATGGTTCATGACCACCTCCTGATTAAAATTGTTGCCGAATAATATCGCAATGTAGCGACAGATGCATGCCGCCAAAAAACACTAGCGCTCAATGAAAAACCCCGGAAGTTCCGGGGTTTTTCACTGCGACTTCCGTGCTAACGGCTATTCAGACGACGCTGGCTGTCGGCTTTTTCTCTTCGGCGAATACCAATTTGACTTTGTCGCCCGCATCCAGATCGACCGTCACTTTGCCGCCGCTCGCCAGCTTGCCGAACAGCAATTCGTCGGCCAGCGCGCTGCGTATGGTGTCCTGTATCAGGCGCGCCATCGGACGCGCCCCCATCGCGGGGTCGAAACCTTTCTTTGCCAGATAGTCTTTCAACGTTTGCGTAAAAGTGATATCGACTTTTTTCTCATGCAACTGGTCTTCAAGCTGCATCAGGAATTTATCCACCACGCGCAGGATGACCTCGCGATCCAGCGCGGCAAACGAAATCATCGCATCCAGCCGGTTACGGAATTCCGGTGTGAACATGCGCTTGATCTCGCCCATTTCGTCGCCGGTTTGTTTGCCCGGCGCGAAACCCATGCTGGATTTCGACAACTCGGCTGCGCCCGCGTTGGTGGTCATAATAATCACCACGTTGCGAAAATCAGCCTTGCGTCCGTTGTTGTCGGTGAGCGTGCCGTGATCCATCACCTGCAACAGGATGTTGAAGATATCAGGATGCGCCTTTTCGATTTCGTCGAGCAGCAGCACGGAATACGGCTGCTTGGTGACTTGCTCGGTGAGCAACCCGCCCTGATCGAAACCCACATAACCCGGCGGCGCGCCAATCAGACGCGACACCGCATGACGCTCCATGTACTCCGACATATCAAAGCGGATCAGCTCCACGCCCATCACGTAGGCAAGCTGGCGCGCGACCTCGGTTTTGCCCACGCCCGTCGGGCCGGAGAATAAAAAGCTGCCGATGGGTTTTAACGGATTGCCTAGGCCGCTGCGCGCCATTTTGATCGCAGTGGTGAGCGCATCAATGGCTTTGTCCTGACCAAACACAGTAGCCTTCAAATCGCGGCCGAGTGTCTTGAGCGAATTGCGGTCATCACTCGACACGGTTTGCGGCGGGATGCGCGTGATCTTCGCCACCACTTCTTCGATCTCGTGCTTGCTGATCACTTTTTTCTGTTTCGACTTGGGCAAAATACGCTGCGCAGCACCCGCCTCGTCGATGACATCAATCGCTTTGTCAGGCAAATGACGGTCGTTGATGTAGCGCGCCGCCAGTTCGGCAGCGGCGGTTAAGGCGGCCGCCATGTACTTGACGCCGTGGTGTTCCTCAAAGCGCGACTTCAGTCCCTTGAGGATTTGAATTGTCTCTTCAACCGAAGGCTCCAGCACATCGATTTTCTGGAAGCGCCGTGACAACGCGTGGTCTTTTTCGAACACACCGCGAAACTCGGTATAGGTAGTCGCACCGATGCACTTGAGCTGGCCGTTTGACAACGCCGGCTTCAACAGATTGGAGGCATCCAGCGTGCCGCCCGATGCCGCGCCCGCGCCGATCAGGGTGTGAATTTCATCGATAAACAAAATCGCGTGTGGATTTTCCTGCAACTGTTTTAACACGGCTTTCAGGCGCTGCTCAAAATCGCCGCGATACTTGGTGCCCGCCAGCAGCGCGCCCATGTCGAGCGCGTAGACGGTGCTCTTTTGCAAAATGTCGGGCACGGCTTCGTCGACAATACGCTTTGCCAAACCCTCGGCGATCGCGGTTTTTCCCACACCTGCTTCACCCACCAGCAGCGGATTGTTTTTGCGGCGGCGGCACAAAATCTGTATCGCGCGCTCCAGTTCTTTGTCACGGCCAATCAGCGGATCAATCTTGCCCTGTTGCGCCAGCACATTGAGATTCAGGGTGTAGTTCTCCAGCGCACCACCCGCGACCGGGGCTTCCTGTTCAGTCTCGGCTTCCTCGCTCTTGGCGGGTGCGGCTTGCGGCGTCTTGGCGATGCCGTGCGAAATAAAATTCACCACGTCGAGCCGGGTAATGCCCTTTTGATTCAGGAAGTAAACCGCGTGTGAATCTTTTTCACCGAAGATCGCCACCAACACGTTGGCGCCGGTCACTTCTTTTTTGCCCGACGATTGAACATGCAAAATCGCGCGCTGAATCACACGCTGGAAACCGAGCGTGGGCTGCGTGTCCACCTCCTCGCCTGCCAGTATTGGCGTGTGTTCGGTGACGAATTCCGCCAATTGTTTGCGCAGATCATCCACATCGGCAGCGCACGCCTTCAATACCTCAGAGGCAGAAGGGTTATCCACCAGCGCCAGCAGCAAATGCTCCACGGTAATGAATTCGTGGCGCTTCTGACGGGCTTCCATGAAGGCCATGTGAAGGCTGACTTCGAGTTCCTGAGCAATCATTGGCGTCCTTTATTGGCGTCTGTACTACGGTTGCGGGGTTGAATCAATTCTCTTCCATCATGCACTGTAACGGATGTTGGTGCTGTTTGGCGTACGATCGCACCTGATCCACCTTGGTCGCAGCAACATCCTTGGAATAAACACCACACACGCCCATGCCCTCGCGATGCACCTTGAGCATGATTTGCATCGCCTTTTCACGGCCCAGCGAAAAAAATTTCTGCAACACGATCACCACGAAATCCATGGGCGTGTAGTCGTCGTTCAGGATCATCACCTTGAACATCGGCGGCGGTTTGGTTTTGACCCGCTGCGCCTCCAGTACTGTGTCATCGCGTTGTTTGCCTGCCATGGTTCAACATAACTCAAAAATGCGCCGGGTACAACGGTTGAGAAAACTCTAAATCCGCGCGTTATCTTGTATTTTGGACGTTATAGCGAAAAATTCAAGTGCTCCAGCGACAAATGTCCGTCAGGGGCCGATTCGTTGCAACTGTGCGTTTTGGTGTATGCTTTAATTCCCGCTTGAAAACGTACTGAAGCGTTTGCGCGAGCGAATGTTTGGCAGCCAGCAATTGGCGCGGAAGCGGTGCGGTTGCGCTGATTGCGATTCTTGACACTCAAGCGAAAGCAATCGGAGGAGGCAATCTCCCCCGTGATACTCAGGAAGGAAAACGCATGGCATCCGGCACGGTGAAGTGGTTTAACGACTCCAAAGGCTACGGATTTATCACGCCGGACGACAAGAGCGAATATCTCTTCGCCCATTTCTCGGCGATCCAGATGGGC
The DNA here is from genome assembly GCA_043777275.1 of Nitrosomonadales bacterium. GTDB lineage: Bacteria > Pseudomonadota > Gammaproteobacteria > Burkholderiales > SG8-41 > UBA5216. The sequence continues at coordinate 6,206 of JAYVQD010000473.1, read as the reverse complement.
CGATTCAAGACGCTCAAGGAAGGCCAGAAAGTCTCGTTTGAAGTGACACAAGGCCCCAAAGGCAAGCAAGCATCGAACATTCAGGCGGCGTAGCGCCGTCCTGCAATGGAGCGGTCCGGGCGGCCGCTGCCCAACCAGTGCTATAACAAGCCGTTAGCCTCGCGCCGGTACGGGCAAGGTGGTTTTGCCGTGGTTTGCGTTCAGGATTTTTCTGGAAGTATTGAAAAATCATCATCCACGCAGTGTTGAAATCCACCTGCGCTTTGGGCGCTGATTTCAACGATCCTGATACCCATGCCGGTATCGTCACAAAAGCGAACCTCGATTTTGCACTCCAGGTATCGTCCCGGCTCGATATCGCATTTCAGATCGAGAATTTGCCCTATCTTGAATGGCTCACTGGCGACAATCAGCATGCCGCTGTCACTCACGTCTTGAATCAGACACTTGAGCGTTCGCTGGCCGTCGCTGATGACGCCCTTATAGGCAACAGGTATACGCATGGAACGCCGCAGGTGCGGTTCAATCATTTTTGGTTACTCATCAGTTGCCGGCTGCAGCTTGGTTTCAAAAGTTTGAATCGCTAGCATACAATATATACGGATCGCCTCACGACTCGCCGTGAACTATGCCTCACAAAGCGAAGTGAGTTTGTGAATTCCTGGACGCATTTTCCCTTGTGATATGTCGCACTGCCCGCGCAAAACCCGTTTACGACCCTGGTTACGCATATCAGGTTGCGCCCATCGTTTCAACCACAATACGAACAGTACGCCAGGGCATTTATGTAAAAACCAATAAATGCGATAATGCCGCCACGCACCAACGGAAAGCGCGGCAGGCGGCGAATGTCACGATCCTGCCTCAACGACCCTTCGGGACGCTCCTGCCGATCGCCGCAACCCACCGATCACAGTGTTATCAGACCCTCTTCAAATTATTTCACCGGAGACCCAGCACCATGACCGCAAAACTCGACCTTTTCAAAATCGCCAAAGAAGAACAGGACGGCGATTTGTTCAAGCTGCTCGACAGCATATACAAGCGCTCCAAAACGCAGCCGCGCAGCATCAGCGATGCGGTGATCTGGGAAGGCGGCAACAATGCGGGCGGCGTGCAGCCGGTGGCGCATGCGTTGACCGACACCTTTGCCCTGAACGGCACGCTGATGGCGCTGGATGTGCTGGGCCTGCCGTTCCTCGGCGTACCGATGATGGCGCAGTTCCGTCACGACACCAAGTTAAAGTCGCTGGAGTGGTTCGGCAAGATGGATTACACCTGCCTCAAGTGGTCCACTGCGGGCGACTTCATGGTGAATGACGGCGGCAAAAAAGTGGTGGTCGCGGGCAAATCCGCCAATGCGCCGCTGCGCACCGCGTCCGGCGTGTATTGCAATGTGCGTCCGTATGGCTCGATCACCAACGTGCGCTTCATGCCCGGCCTGCCCTATTCGCAGGACAACAAGAAATTCGTAGTCGAAAAAGCCACCGGCAACATCCATTCCGAAATGAACACCCCCGGCGTACGCATGGCCTACGCCGCGCGCCTGTTCCTGAAACTGGTGCATGACACCGGCCAGATCGGCCGTATCGCCACCAAGCCCACGCAAGCCAAGGAAGACGCGGTCAACGCCGGCATCATGCGCTGGCTGCTGCAAGGCACGAAATTCAAGTTAAAGCGCCAGTACGCGGTGGACGCTTACGAAGAACACAAAGAAAACGTTGATGCCATCGCCGCGCTGCTGCCGAAAGACTTCAAGGCCGGCATGGAAAACTGGGGCGGCGATGTCTACGAGCACATCTCCGACACCAACTTTGGCCTGTTGCTGCACGACATGATGAATCAGCGCGGCTGCATCGTTTACGCAACTGACCTCGATGGCGACCGTTTGACCGACCTCATGGCCGACGCGCCCGACGTGCTGCGCGCGTGGGGACAACTGGTGCTCGATCACGCCAAAACCGGCAAGGACATGAAGCAGGTGTGGAAAGACATGGGCTTCACCATGACCAACGGCAAGGACATGACCAGTGTGATGTATCGCATGGAAGGCGCGCCGATTTACGAGCAAACGCTCGGCTCTGCCGACGCCATGCTGATGCGTTTGCTGAATGGCGACGAAACCGTCGGCGGCACCAAGGATCCGTACGATCCGCGCATTCACTTCGTGCTGATTAACGAGGCCTACAAAGCGGCGAACCCGGGCAACACCGAACTGGCCGCCTGGCTCGACGCGCAACTCGCCACCTTCGACAAGATTTACTCGTCGGGCAAGCGTCCGCGTTACATCGACGGCTACAACCAACTCAAGGCTGCGATCAAGCCGTGGGGCAGCCAGTAATTTTTGCTATTGAGTTAGCCACGCAATCAACGCCCGCGCAAGCGGGCGTTGTTGTTTGCACACCCCGGCCATGACGCAATTGCTGCTGTTCAACAAACCCTACGGCGTGCTGTGCCAGTTTCGCGCGGCTGAAGGCAAACGCACGCTCAAGGATTTCATCCCGCAGCCGAATGTTTACGCTGCCGGACGCCTCGATGCCGATAGCGAAGGGTTACTGGTGTTGACGGACGACGGGCGCGAACAACATCGCATTACCGATCCGCGGCACAAACTTCCGAAGACATACTACGTGCAGGTTGAAGGAGAACCGGACGAAGCCGCGCTTGCGCAGCTACGCGCAGGCATCACGCTGAACGATGGCCTCACGCGGCCTGCCGAAGCGTGCCGCGTCAATGAACCGGCATGGCTGTGGTCGCGCGTGCCACCCGTGCGCTTTCGCAAAAACATTCCCACGGCATGGATGCAACTCACTATCCACGAGGGAAAAAATCGCCAGGTGCGGCGCATGACGGCGGCTGTCGGCCATCCCACATTGCGGCTGATCCGCTACCGCATCGGCGACTGGAGTCTCGATGGACTCAAATCGGGACTATGGAAAATTCATCCGTAAGTATATGTTTTTATTATGATTTTTTTAACGCCTCCGCACGCAGCTCGACATCAGTTTCCAGCAGGTCAACCGCCCGCAAGCTCGCTCGTTAGTGGCATTGACCGAAAAATAATGCGGTCGGTTGCGCAAGCGACCATTCACCAACTACCGAAGAGGAAGAAACAATGAACAAGCTGTTTGCAACCCTGATCGCTGCTGTGTTTGCTGCCGCAACCATGACCCCGGTCATCGCGCAAGACAAGAAAGACGACAAAGCCGCCAAGGTCGAAGCCAAGAAAGACGACAAAGCCGCCAAAGTCGAAGCCAAGAAAGACGACAAAGCCGCCAAAGTCGAAGCCAAAAAAGAAGACAAGAAAGACGACAAGAAGTAATCGCGTATTTTCGCTGGAGAGGCAGGGTCGCGAGACCCTGCCTTTTTTATTTGCAGCCGCGCACAGGCGGTAGAATAGCGGCATGCAACCGAATCACGCCATAGCAGCCACCTCATGAGCGCCCAAAAAAGAGTCGTCGTCGGCCTGTCCGGGGGCGTGGATTCCTCGGTCGCCGCGCTACTGTTAAAACAACAGGGCTACGATGTCACCGCCCTGTTCATGAAAAACTGGGAAGACGACGACACGGATGATTATTGCTCGTCGCGCCAGGATTTGATCGATGCGGTTTCCGTCGCCGATAAGATCGGCATCGACATCGAGCAGGTGAATTTTTCCGCCGAGTACAAAGAGCGCGTGTTCAACGAGTTTCTCGCCGAATACAAAGCCGGGCGCACGCCCAACCCCGACGTGATGTGCAACGCCGAAATCAAATTCAAGGCGTTTCTCGATCACGCGATGGCGATGGGCGCCGACTGCATCGCCACCGGCCACTATGCACAAGTGCGCGAGCGTGACGGGCTGTTTCAACTGCTGCGCGCCGACGACGGCAGCAAGGATCAAAGTTATTTTCTGTATCGCCTTAATCAGCAGCAGTTGTCGAAAACGCTGTGCCCGCTGGGTCATCTCACCAAGATCGCCGTGCGCGACATCGCGCGCCGCGAAGGGCTGGCGACGCACGACAAAAAAGATTCAACCGGCATCTGCTTTGTCGGCGAACGCCCGTTCCGTGAGTTTTTGAATCGTTATATTCCCGCGAATCCCGGCGACATCTGTACGCCTGATGGCGTGCGGGTGGGCAAGCACAGCGGCTTGATGTTTTATACGCTGGGTCAGCGCCAGGGTTTGGGCATCGGCGGCACACGCAACGGCGACGGCGATGCGTGGTATGTCGCCGAGAAAGATATGCCGAACAACCGCCTGATCGTGGTGCAGGGACACGATCATGCCTCGCTGTTTTCCGACCGGCTGACCGCGGTGAATCTGAGCTGGATTAGTGGAACAACACCGCATTGCGGCTGGGTCTACGGCGCGAAAACGCGCTATCGCCAGAAAGACGCGCCGTGCGTCATTGCCTCGGCCACGCAGCAAAGCTGCGCCGTTGAATTCGCCGAGCCGCAGTGGGCAGTTACGCCCGGTCAATCGGTGGTGGTCTACGAAAGCAACGTGTGTCTGGGCGGCGGTATCATCGAATCAATCGCGCAATCCGCCGCCGCCGCGGAAGCGATACGCCTGCGGCAGGAATCCTGTTCGTAAGCCGGTCGTAAACAAACTTGACCGTTTTTACACGGCGGGAGTAATCTCAATGAGTTTTCCAACTGGAGGTTTGCCATGAACGCAGTCGTAGACAAGTTCGTGCTCTTCACCCAACCGGGATGAAGTAGCTGCCTCAAAACGAAAGAGTTTCTTTCGAAAAAAAATATCGATTTCGACGTCATCGATGTACTGAACGACGCCGGTGGACGTGAAAAATTATTGTCGTATGGCGTGCGCAATGTACCCGTGGTCGCCCGCGGCAAAGCCTACGTATTCGGGCAAAACCTCGAAGACGTCGCCAAGTTTGTGGGTTTGCAGGGCACCGGTCACACGCCGTTGCCGCCGGCGGAACTCATCCAGCGCTGGACCACCATCCTGCGCGCGGCGCAACGCCTGATCCGCCAGATGCCCGATGACAAAATCACCGGCAATGTGATCGACAACCGCGAGCGCACGATACGCTTTCTGAGTTTTCACGTGTTCCGCATCGGTGAGGCGTTTCTCGAATGCGCGCGCGACGGCGCGGATTACGCCGTGCAACTCGCCAATGTGCCGCCGACCGAAGGCGGCTACATGACCGGCGCCGAGATCGCGAAGTATGGCGACAGCGCCATCGAACATCTGCAACAGTGGTGGGAATCGCTCGCGGATAAATCCTGCACGGTGAAGGTCAACACGTACTACGGCGTGCAGCCGATGTCGCAATTGCTCGAACGCTCCACCTGGCACTCCGCGCAACACGTACGCCAACTCACCGCCGTACTGGAGCGCTTTGGTATTGAACCCAACGGACGCATGAAACCGGAAGACCTCGCCGGTTTGCCGCTGCCGGAGCGGCTGTGGGAATAACGATGTAAGTATTTGTTTTTATTGAATAAAAAATGCGGCCGAAAAGCCGCATTTTTTGTCCGCGTTTCTCACAAAATCGGGCGCGATGCTTCCAGCAACGCATCCCAGTGCTTCGGCAACACCACCTTGCGGCTGGTCGGCACGCCCTGCACGTGGTTGCACACATAGCCGCGCGACTGATTGCGGCCCGCGTCGCCCGCCACCACGATGCTCAGCCACTCGGGCCGCTGAAACACCGGCACCAGACGATCAGGATCATCCGACTCGTGGTAGGTCTTGGGCAGCAGTCCTTCTTTCACCGCGTTGTTGATGCGAAATCCGGTCAGCCCCGCGCCGTAGGCGTAACGCTCGGCAGTCGATGCCTTGATCTTCACGTGATCGCAAAAATATTGGCGGATGTCGTCTTTACTCCAGCCATCTTTGGCAAACACCGCTGCGATAGACGGCCCCAGAATGATCAGCGGATGCCAGTTGGCGTAACACATGCCGATCGCTGTCCAGTAGCCGCAGGCGCGCTCGCCGATCACATCCGCCAAGAGCGCCGCGTGTTCCTCGGCGTGCTCGCTTTGCGAATACGCGGGGGCGCTGATCGCCACCACGCTTTGCACGGTGACTACGTTGTCCCCCGACGTGAAACCGCGATCCACGCTGTACGGCTGCCAACCCAGCTCGGCCACCGTGTCTTCGTCTTCCGCCAGCACAACGAGGAAACTCTGGCCGATGCTGCCCTTGTCAGCACCCTCCGGCCCGTGCGTGAAGCCCGCGACGTTGCGTATGAACA
>JAYVQD010000472.1:0-4274 GCA_043777275.1 Nitrosomonadales bacterium | reverse complement strand
AACGAGCAGAAAACGGTGCCGGCGCCACTGAATTACGCGCCGCCCGGTTATCAGCCGTATCCGAAATCGGTCTGCACCTCGGTAAACCACGTGGTCTGCCACGGTGTGCCCGGTGATAAAAAACTGAAGGCCGGCGACATCGTCAACATCGATGTCACCGTCATAAAGGACGGCTATCACGGCGACACCAGCCGCATGTTTTATGTCGGCATGCCGTCGATACAAGCCAAACGCTTGTGTGAAATCACCTACGAATGCATGTGGCGCGGCATCCGCAAAGTAGCGCCGGGCGCGCGGCTCGGCGATATCGGTCACGCCATCCAGAGTTATGCCGAAGGCAACGGTTTTAGCGTGGTGCGCGAATTTTGCGGGCACGGCATCGGCAGGAAATTTCACGAAGAACCCCAGGTGGTGCATTACGGCCGTCCCGGCACCGGTGTGCCGTTGCGTGCCGGCATGACGTTCACCGTCGAGCCCATGATTAACGCGGGCAAAGCCGATATTCGCGGGCTCGCCGACGGCTGGACGATCGTCACCAAGGATCACAGTCTGTCGGCGCAATGGGAGCATACCGTTCTGGTGACTGAAACGGGATTTGAAGTGCTCACGGTGTCGCCCGCCATGCCGGCGCCTCCGCCTGAAACGGCGCTGGCTTAAGTATCGAATAATCCATGTCTGGCGCCCTGCCCGCGCTCGCTGCACACCCTGCCTTGCCGCTGCCGGAACGCTGGAAGCAGGCGCTCGATAGCGGGCGTGCTGCGCTACGCGCAGAGTTTGAAGCCAAAGCCGCAGCGCCCGATTTGTTGCGCAAACACTGCGCGCTGGTCGATCAGTTGTTGCGCGAGGTGTGGCAGGCGCATGACTTGCCTGCGGGCCTCGCGCTGGTAGCGGTGGGCGGCTACGGCCGCGGGCAGCTTTTTCCCCATTCCGACATCGATCTGCTGATTCTGCTGGATCACCCGGCAGACGAGGCCTTGCAGGAAAAACTGCAACGCCTCGTTGGCGCGTGGTGGGACATGGGACTTGAAACCGGCCACAGCGTGCGTACCGTTAACGAATGCGTGGAAATGGCGCGGCAAGACATCACCGCCCAAACCAATATGCTGGAGCCACGGCTGCTGACAGGCCATCGCAAACTCTACAAACAGTTTGTCGATGGCACACTGGCCGTGCTGGATCCGCTGTCCTTCATGCAGGCCAAGCGCCTGGAACAGCAGCAGCGGCACGCGCGCTACGAAGAAACCAATCTCGAGCCCAACGTCAAGGAACGTGCCGGCGGCCTGCGTGATCTGCATCATATTTTATGGATCGCGCGCGGCGCCGGCTACGGCAAGAGTTGGCGTGATCTGGTGCGGCGTGGCGTCATTACCGATACCGAGTCACGCGACATTCAGCGCCATGAGCGCTTTTTACACACCGTGCGCATCCGCTTGCATTATCTGGCAGGGCGCCGCGAAGACCGCCTGATATTCGATTTACAGTCGGCGCTGGCAAAACAATTTGGCTTGTCCAACCGCGCCCACCGGCTAGCCAGCGAGCAACTGATGCAGCGCTACTATCAGTCAGCCAAAGCGGTTTCGCAGATCGACAGCATCGTGCTGCAGAACCTGCGTTCGCGCCTCACCGGAGCGCGCAACTTCAAACTGCGCCCCCTGACTGAACATTTTGGCGTACGCAATGAGGTGCTCGCGATCAGTCGCGACGACGTCTACGAACAACATCCCGAAGCAATCCTCGAAACCTTTCTGCTGCTGCAAAAACATCCTGAAATTAAAGGCATAGGCGCCAATACCCTGCGCGCGTTGTGGCGCGCGCGCAAGTTGATCGATCCGGCGTATCGCCGCGATCCGCACCATCGCGAACAGTTTTTGAGCATCCTGCGCAGCCCTGATCGCGTGGTGCGTGAACTGCGCCGCATGAACCAACTGGGCATCCTCGGCGGCTACCTGCCCGCGTTCGGCAAAATCGTCGGCCAAATGCAGCACGATCTGTATCACGTCTACACGGTCGATGAACACATCCTGCGCGTGATCCGCAATCTGCGCCGCTTCGCGGTGCCCGAACTTGCACATGAATTCCCATTGTGCAGCCGCCTGCACTCGGAATTCGACAAACCCGAAGTACTGTATCTCGCGGGCCTGTTTCACGATATCGCCAAGGGGCGCGGCGGCGATCACTCCACCCTCGGCAAGGCAGACGCCGCCAAGTTTGGCAAAGCGCATGGGCTGTCGGCTGAAGACTGCACGCTGGTGGTGTGGCTGGTTGAACAACATCTGATGATGTCGAGCACCGCGCAAAAACAGGATTTGTCCGATCCCGACGTGATCCAGGCGTTCGCCGCCAAAGTGGTGACTGAACGCCGGCTGATCGCGCTGTACCTGGTGACGGTGGCCGACATCCGCGGCACCAGTCCCAAAGTCTGGAACGCCTGGAAGGGCAAGCTGCTCGAAGACTTGTTTCTCATCACGCAGCGGCAGCTCGCCGGCAACATGCCCACGGTGGAGAACAGCCAGCGTGCGCGACAGGACGAAGCGCGCGCCACGTTACGCCTGTACGCGATTGATGACACCGCCATCGATACCTTCTGGCGCAAGCTGGATACCGCTTATTTCCTGCGCCACGACCCGCAGGAAATCGCCTGGCACACGCGAACGCTGTATTACCGCGCGCAATCACCCGCACCAGTCATCAAGGCACGGCCCTCGCGCGTAGGCGAAGGTTTGCAGGTGATGGTCTATGTGCAGGATCAGGAAGCGCTGTTCGCGCGCATCTGCGGATTTTTCGAAAGCATCCGGTATAACATTCACGAAGCGCGCATCTACACCGCGCAGTACGGCTACGCGCTCGATACCTTTCAGGTGCAGGATTCCGGCAATGCCCATGTCGATTATCGCGACCTCACCGCGTATATCGAACACGAGCTGGGCGAACGGCTGCGGCTCACAACGCCGCTGGCCCCCTTGACCACACCGCGTATCTCCCGCCAGTTACGGCACTTTCCGATCTCGCCCGAAGTGAATATTCATAAAGATGATCGCGGCGTCTACCAGGTCTTGTCCATTATCGCCGGCGACCGGCCCGGTTTGCTGTCGCGCATTGCGCGGGTATTTCTCGCCTATGGAATCCGCCTGCATACCGCCAAAATCAACACGCTGGGTTCGCGCGCGGAAGACACCTTTCTCATTACCGGCGACGCGCTCAACGACCCCAAAAAAGTCGTGCAGATGGAAAGCGATCTGATCGCGACGCTGAAGATTTAATCATCCAGCCGCCGCTGCTAATCGTCGGCAATATCCTCGCCGGGAAACAATTCCGCCGTAAATCCGAAGTTGCGCATGTCGCGTATACGCATCGGGTACAAAACGCCCGCCAGATGGTCACACTCGTGCTGCACCACGCGCGCATGAAACTCGGTTACGGTGCGATCGATCTTTTTGCCTTTTTCATCAAAGCCTTGGTAACGCAAATTGACGTGACGCGGTACCAGGCCGCGCATGCCCGGCACGGACAGGCAGCCTTCCCACCCCTCTTCCATTTCATCGTCCACCGGTGTGAGCCGGGGATTGATGAGAATGGTGAATGGCACCTCTTCTGCGTCAGGGTAGCGTTGATTCGTCTCCACGCCGAAGATCACCACCTGTAAATTCACGCCAATCTGCGGAGCGGCGAGCCCTGCGCCCTGCAAGGATTCCATGGTGTCGCGCATGTCGGTGATGAGATCATTCAACTCGGCAGTGCGAAATTTTTTGACCGGGCGCGACGGCTCCAGCAGCCGCGGGTCCCCCATGCGCAATACGGGTCTAATCGCCATCGGCAACCGTCGCTTCCAGTATTTTTATGACACGTGCCATGAGATTGCGCCCCAGCGCCTCTGCCTGAGGCAAATCAATGGCGTGCGTGCTGGCGCCCGTGCCGGCCGCGGCGTTCACCACCACCGCCAGCGTGGCATAACAAAGGCCCAACTCGCGCGCCAGCGCCGCTTCCGGCATGCCGGTCATTCCCACCATGTGTGCGCCGTCGCGCGCCAGCCGGGCAATCTCAGCGGCGGATTCGAGACGCGGCCCTTGCGTGGCGGCGTAGACACCACCGGCCCGCACCGGTTCGCCCGCGCGTTGTGCCGCGCGCGCAAGCCGTAGTCGCAACGCTTCGCAATACGGCTGCGTAAAATCAATGTGCTTCACTGCGCCATCGTCACCGTCAAAATAAGTCGAAGTGCGTCCCCAGGTGTAATCAATAATCTGATCGGGTATGGCCAGCGTGCCCGCGCCGAATCC
>JAYVQD010000471.1:0-4285 GCA_043777275.1 Nitrosomonadales bacterium | reverse complement strand
TGGATAAATAATATCAATAATGCATAAAACGACGCGCAAGCCCCTTCTAAGTTCGTCGGCTCATCGATTATTCAGGTCAAGTCCGACAGGCTGCTAGCTTTATAATTCTCGCGTTTACCGTGCCGGGGGCGCACCATGCTGATGGGGTTTGTCGTTATCTACCTGCTGATTTCCATTGCCATCGGCTTGATCGCCGCCACCCGCGTGCATAACGCGAAAGACTTTGCGGTGGCGGGCCGCCGCTTGCCGTTGCCGATCGTGATGGCGACCGTGTTCGCCACCTGGTTCGGCGCGGAAACCGTGCTCGGCATCTCCGCCACCTTCGTCAAGGACGGCCTGCGTGGGGTGGTGGCGGATCCCTTCGGCGCCAGTTTGTGTCTGATTTTCGCCGGGCTATTCTTCGCCGGAAAACTCTATCGCCTGAATCTGCTCACCATCGGCGACTATTACCGTTTGCGTTACAACCGCACGGTGGAAGTACTGTGTACGCTGGCCATCGTCGCTTCGTACCTCGGTTGGGTAGCGGCACAAATCAAGGCGCTGGGACTGGTGTTCTTCGTCGTCTCCGGCGGCGCCATCAGTCAGCCCGCAGGCATGGTCCTCGGCGCGGCGATTGTGCTGACCTACACCACCTTCGGCGGCATGTTTTCGGTGGCGATACTCGACTTTGTGCAAATGACCATCATCATGGGCGGCATGCTCTATATCGGTTATGTGATTGCCGGCATGACCGGCGGCGTGGGCGCGGTGGTGTCGCACGCGCATGCCGCGGGAAAGCTCGAGTTTTTCCCCGAGGCGAAGTTGACGGCCTGGGTACCCTTTATCGGCGCGTGGATCACCATGATGTTAGGTTCGATTCCGCAGCAGGATGTGTTCCAGCGCATCACCTCGGCCAAAGACGAAAAAACGGCGGTACGCGGATCCGTGCTCGGCGGCTCGATCTACTTTTTGTTTGCCTTCGTACCGATGTTTCTCGCTTATGCAGCAACGCTGGTGGACCCCAAGGTGTTCAGCGAACTGCTGGCCAAAGATTCGCAACTGATATTGCCCACGCTGATCCTGCAACACACGCCGATATTGGCGCAGGTGGTGTTTTTCGGCGCGCTGCTGTCGGCGATCATGAGTTGCTCCAGCGCGACACTGCTCGCGCCGTCGGTGGCATTCTCGGAAAACATTATCCGCAACGCGTTTCCGAACATGAGCGACCGCGTGTTTCTGCGCACCATGCGCATCGTGCTGGTGTGTTTTACCGGCATCGTGCTGGTGTTCGCGCTCAATTCCACGGCGAGCATTTTCAAGATGGTGGAAAACGCCTACAAAATCACGCTGGTGTCGGCGTTCTGGCCGCTGTTTCTGGGGCTGTACTGGAAACGCGCCTCCACGCAGGGCGCACTGGCAGGCATCGCGTGCGGGTTTTCCACCTGGGTGTTACTGGAGTTTTTCGGCACTGACAATGAGGTGTGGCTGCCGCAACTGGTCGGATTTGTCGCCGCCGGATTCGGCATGTTTGCCGGTTCGTTGCTGCCACAGATCGTGGGCCACCCCACGCCGCTGCATCCCGCAGCGCACGCGCCGCACGCGCATCCCGCCAGCCTCACGCATCACGTGCCGACCACCGGGCATCATCACCACGACAGCACACCACACAAACCGTAATTGCCGCACGTGACCTCACCTGCACGCCTGCACGCGATTATTTTCGGGCTACTCGCCTGCAACACAATTTACTACCTGGTCGCCGGTCGCTTCAGCGAAGCGCTGGAATCCCTGGCGTGGTATGGGCTGCTGATTTTGTTCTTGCTGGAAACCGCGCGTGTGCAGGCGCTTTCCGCACGCGGGCGGGCGGTGAATCACGGCTTGCGTCTGCTCGCCACGCTGGCGATTCTGGTTTCCGCCGTGCTGTATGTGCGTGAACAGGAGTGGCTGGATGCCGCCAATCTGTTGGTGTGGATCGCGATCGTGGTGCTGCTAGAAATCGAAATCAGGCGTCCCGCCACCGTCGCCGTGCATCGCCGCGCGTTCACGGTGACGGCTGCATTGTTTTACGCAGCGCTGGGCCTGCTCATTTTGATTTGGCTTACGCGCGGCGAATGGATGGACGCGTGGGATGCGGCGTTGTGGTTGGCGGCCTTTGGTTTGCTCGAACTGAATGTGCTTAAACAAAATATTGTTTAAAAACAAATACTTACGTATAAATCCCGCTATCCGGTCAGCACGCCACTACCGGTACGCCGCGCGAAACGCATCGACAAACGCATCGAGTTCCGTTGGCGGCAGCAGGTTAATGCCGGCCGCGCCCTCGCGCCCGCCGCCCGTCGCAAAGCGTGAGCACAGCGCGTCAGCACCGTGCGGATGCAACGATGGTGCACGCACGCTGACGGTGTAGCCGCCGGACTTGGTGACCAGCACCGCATGCGCGCGCTTGCCGTGCTCCTGCGCCAGACGGTTGCCGAAAATGCCATTCACACGACGGCACCACGCCGCATCCGGCAGCACGTACAGCGCGGCACTGTCGCTGGTGAATTCCGGTTTGATTTCTTCAGCGTGCTCCAGGTCTTCTTTATAGGCCGCCTTCAACACGTCGAACACCGGCTCTTCGAGCATGAATTCGCGCGGATCGCGGTACGGCATGATCGCCTCATACAAATCGGCCGGCGGGTAATGCAAGTCGTCCACCGTTTCGCCGTAAGCGTTGTAGTTCAGACAATCGCCCAGCTCGTGCAGGCGCGCGAGGTCGATATGATCCAGTGCCAGCGGCTGCGCGGCGTGGATCGCTGCTGCAACGAGGTTGTCGCCGAACGCCGCCACCACCGCCCAGGCACGTTGACGGCCCGACAAATAGCGGTCAACCAGCAGACTGGTACACACATCGGGCGCGGTATCGATGTGCGCGCTGAGTCCACGGTGAACGGGAATAACACCGCTGGCATGATGGTCGAAATAACGGCATTTCACACCGCGACCCAGCAATTTCGCCAACGCTGATGCATTGGCTTTCATCGAAATATCCAGCACGGTGATCTCGTCGCCCGCTTGTGCGTTCACGCGATCCAGCAATTTCACATCGCGCTTGACGCCGGTTATCCACTCGGCGTCGAGCGGCTGTTCCAACCGCAACTGGTGCAAGGCGCAAATGCCGTCGGCGTCGCCGTTAAAAATGTCGTAATATTTAGTCAATGGCGTCGGTATCGAAAATGAGTGTCAACACGAACACGAATAGTACGCACACGCCGCATGTCTACAAGCTGGCGCTGGTGTTGGCATTAGCTTACCTGCTCACCATTGTCTACGCCAGCCTGCAACCGATGCGCGGCTGGCGGCTTCCGCCAGAAGACCTCTATGGGTTTCTCACGGCGCGGTGGCCGCGTTATATCACGCTCGACGATGTACTGGCCAACGCGATTGCCTATCTGCCGCTGGGCTTTATGCTGGCGCTGGGGCTGCGCCCATTTTTTCAGCCGGTGTTCTCTGTCATCAGTGGCGCGCTGCTGGCGATCATGGTCAGCATCAGCATGGAAAGCGTGCAATTGTTTTTGCCCGCGCGTATTCCATCGAACATCGACGTGCTCGCCAACGGCACCGGCGGCTTGATCGGCGCGTTGGCGGCGCCGCTGTTTTTGCCGTCGCAGATCATCGGCGCGCGGCTCATCGCCTGGCGTGACCGGGTTTTCCGGCCCGGCGCGCTCACCGAAACCGGCGTGCTCATCGCGGTGCTGTGGATCGTTGCGCAACTCGATCCGCTGACGCAGATATTCGGCACCGGCAATCTGCGCGCCACCTTTGATCTGCCGGTTTATTTTTTTCACACGCCGGGACTGCTGCTGTCGGCGGAAGCGGCGGTGGTGTTTTTCAACCTGCTGGGCCTGGGACTGCTGTTGTCCACACTGCTGCGTCACAACGCCAGTCGCGGCATCGTCATGGCTGCTTTCATCATAGCCGCCTTCGCACTGAAAATGCTCATCACCGCAGCCTTTGCCAATCCACGCGGCGCCTTTGCATGGATGACCCCCGGCGTCATGGTCGGCTTCAGCATGGGCGTAATGGTGCTGCTGGTCGGGGTGCTGTCGTTCGGCTACCGCGTGCGGCTGTGGCTGTCGATGTTGTGCATCGTGCTCGCGCTGGCCGCGATCAACCTCGCGCCGGACAATCCGTACTTCAACATGCCGCCGCAGTTGGCCAGCGGCCGGGTCAGTCATTTGCTCAGTTTTTCCGCAGTGCTGCGCGCCTTGTCGGAACTGTGGCCCTTGCTGGCGCTGGCGTATCTTGTGGCCTTGGCACGAGGGGG
>JAYVQD010000470.1:0-4301 GCA_043777275.1 Nitrosomonadales bacterium | reverse complement strand
GGGTCATCTCTGGCTGGCGGTGATCGCGGTGGTGTTTTCGCTGATTGGCGCGTTCTACTACCTGCGCATTATCAAGCTCATGTATTTTGATGCGCCCACCGATGATGCACCCATTGCGCCACGCGCCGACGCGCGCGTGTTGATGTCCGTCAATGGCATCGCGGTGCTGGCGTTCGGCATCTTTCCGCAGCCGCTGATGACGTTGTGCGCGAGTTCGATACTCGCATCGCTCTGAACCGCTTGTGAAAGCCGCGATGCCTTCCTCGACCGCCCCGAGCGCCGGTCAGGACATGAGCGAAACGCAGATCACCACCCAAACCGTATTCCACGGGAACCTGCTGCACGTGATGTCCGACACGGTGCGTTTACCCAACGGCCACGAAGCGACGCGCGAGTACATTCTGCATCCGGGCGCCGCGATGATTATTGCGCTGGCCGACGACAAAACCCTAGTGCTGGAACGGCAATATCGTTATCCGCTCGGTCGTCATTTCATCGAGCTTCCCGCCGGCAAAATTGATCCCGGTGAAGACCCGCTGGATACCGCCAAGCGGGAACTGCGTGAAGAATGCGGCTACGAGGGGGGTGAATGGCGGCATCTAACCACACTGCATCCGTGTATTGCCTATGCCAATGAGCGCATTGAATTGTATCTGGCGCGCGATCTGACGGCGGTGGGCCGCCAACTCGACGAAGACGAGTTTCTGGAAGTGCTGCACGTGCCGGTGAGCGAAGCGCTGGCTTGGGTGCGCGACGGACGCATCACCGAAGCGAAGGCGGTGACCGGTTTGCTGTGGGCTGACAAAATACTGCGCGGCGAGTGGTGATACGGTAATCCAGTTAGCCGGAAAACCCCGCACCGCGACGGGCGCCGTTTATTTTTGCTTCTCGTCCGGCAGCGGCGGTAGCGCGCGCAGATAGGCGATCATCGCGGTCAGATCGGCCGGTGTGAGCAGCCCGGTGGTGTTGCGTATCACTTCACCCATCGCTTCCGCCGGAACATCGCCATCGGGAGTAAGTCCCGCCGACAGAAAATCTGCCAAGTCTTTGTCACCCCATTTTTTCTTGAGGGTGGTGGGTGTCAGATTGGGGATGTCCTTGCCTTCCGGGCCTTTGCCGCCGGCAAGAAAGCGGTCTTTGCGCGGGCCGCCCATGAAATTGCGCGGGGTGTGGCATTCGCCGCAGTGACCGAGCGCCGTGCTGAGATAGGCGCCGCGATTGATGACGGGCGTGGCTTTTGCGTCGGGCGCGAACGGACCGGGCGTGAAAAAAAACCATTTCCAGAACGTTACCGCGAAGCGAATGTTGTAGGGAAATCCCACGTCGTGCGGGCGGCTCGGCTGGGCGCTCGCAGGTAGCGTTCGCATATAGGCGAACAGGTCGCGCATATCGGCATCCGTCATGCCGGTAAATGACGGATACGGAAACGCCGGAAAATAATTCGCGCCATCGGGCCGCTTGCCGTGACGCAGCGCTTTGATGAAATCGGCTTCCGTCCATTTGCCGATGCCCGCTTCGCGGTGCGGCGTGATGTTGGGGCCGTAGAAGGTGCCGAACGGTGTTTTTAATGCGCGGCCACCGGCATAATTGATCGCACCTTTTTTCTCGTCGGTGTGGCAGCCCAGACAGCCGGCAGCCTTGGACAGATAGTCACCGCGCTTCGCATCGCCCTGGGCGGCGGCAGGCGCGGTGGCGCACGCCAGTAACATCACCAATGAAGCTGCGTGAACGCCGTGTCGTATCGACCTTGTCATCTCAGTGACTCCCCAAAAGTGAAAACCCCGCCATCGCGGGGTTTTCTGGATACCAATCGCAATTACTTGGCGCGGAAGTTATCGTGGCAGCCGCCGCAGGTTTTGCCCACGTCGGCAATCGCCGCCTTGACTGCCGCTTCGTCGCCGCCTCTGGAGACTTTTACCAGTTGCGCAACCTGGCTTTGCATGGCGTCGGCGCTTTCCTTGAACTTGGCATTTTCTGTCCACACCGTTGGCAATGCGCGGCTTTTTTCGTCTTTTGTGTTTTCACTAAAGCCATCCCACGCCATTTTGGTCAGCACATCGAGGTAGGCCGCATTGCGCACGACGGTTTCAGCGTTGTAGGGCGCCTTGCCGGAAGGCATGCCTGCGATCGGACCCCAGTATTTGCCTTGCAAGATCATCGCGGCTTGGCGCTGCTTGACCAGCACATCGGGCTTGGCTTGCGCGAACGCGGCTGCGCCGTAACCTGTTCCCACCAGCAATGCGACAGCACTTACAATCAGCTTGGTCTTCATGCGATTCTCCTAATCAATTGATATTAAACGTTTTTTACAGAAATTCACCGTGGTGCGGAACGATTGCTTTAGTCGTGCCGGCTTTGCCGCTTTACCGATGGGCCAGCATTGGGGTTGCAAATAACGTCCAGAGTTCCCTCTGAAGTCCTCTCGTTTATCGACGTGGACGCTACCGTTAACGAGTCTAGACGAGGACGGTATACGCCGTCAATCGCGCTTGCTGGTGGCAAAACGCCCGTTATGAAAACTCCCCTTTACCGCTGCGTGTGCGCTTCACGTCGCCGCGCTGTTTTTTGCTGTCGAGGCGGCGTTGTTTAGACGCGCGTGTGGGCCGCGTGGCCTTGCGCGGTTTCGGTTTGTGGGCGGCCTCGCGGATCAATTCGACCAGGCGCTCCAGCGCGTCGATGCGATTGCGGCTTTGCAGACGAAAGCGCTGCGCGCTGATCGTGATGACGCCGTCGCTGGACGCGCGGCTGCCGGCCAGCGAGAGCAGCCGCGCGCACACGTCTTCCGGCAGCGACGGCGAGCGCGCCGCGTCGAACTTCAGTTGCACCGCAGTCGAAACCTTATTGACGTTTTGCCCGCCGGGGCCGGAGGCGCGCACGAAGGTTTCGTCGATCTCGGTGTCCTGTAACGACAGGGTGCGTGTGATGCGAATCATGGTGACGATAGTTTACGGTAAACTTGCCGCCATGACATTCCATGCACGCACCCCGCGATGGGGTTTTGCCGCCGGTTTCGCGATTTGCGCTGGCCTGCTGGGCTATGCGTATTACCTGCAATACGTGGCGTTGCAAAACCCTTGCCCGCTGTGCATGGTGCAGCGGGTGGTGTTTTATGTGCTGGCGGCGGTATTTCTGCTGGCGGCATTGCACGGGCCGGCGCGGCGCGGCGCGATGGTTTACGGCATCAGCGCGTTCGTCGTCGCGGCTCTCGGTGCGGCCGTCGCAGCGCGTCATGTGTGGCTGCAACACCTGCCTGCGGACAAGGTTCCGGCGTGCGGGTCCGGCCTGGAATACATGATCAAAAAATTTCCCTTGGCCGATGTGTTGACCAAAGTACTGATGGGCTCAGGCGAATGCGCTGAAGCCGGATGGGCGTTTCTCGGTTTGACGATAGCTGGGTGGTCGCTATTCTGGTTTGTGCTGCTGGGTTTGTTTGCGCTGTATCTGGCGCTACGTAAATCACCTGAATCACGTTAAGCTGGAATGTCCGGCGTAAGCTGCCGTTCCAGCAGAGTGATCTGGTCTTTGACGAACAGTTTGCGTTTTTTCAAACGCTGCACTTGCAGTTGATCGTGCGGCGTGGCTGCGAGCAGGTGCGAGATCACGTCGTCCAGGTCGCGGTGTTCGAGGTAGAGTTGTTCGATGCGGTTTTTCAACGCCGCGTTATCGGTGTCGGCGGTCGGGCTCATGGGACTTTCTCCGCACAGTTTTAGGCCGTGCAGTATACGGCGCGGTACTGCAAAATACGAGTGAAGCGTCCGGTGTTTGATGCGGTGATATTTATGTAAGTATCTGTTTTTAAACAACATTTATGAGGTGATGCATGGGTATAAAAATTACCGTCAATGGCCGCGCACACGAGGTGACGGCGGACGAAGAAACGCCACTGCTGTACGTGCTGCGTAACGAAGCGGGCTGCAAAGGCGTGCGCTACGGCTGTGGCCTGGGCCAGTGCGGCAGTTGCACGGTGATTATCGATGGCAAGCCCGTGCAATCGTGTGACGTGCCGGTGTCGGCGGTGGCGGGCAAGTCGATCACCACCATCGAAGGCATCGGCTCGGTCGATCATCCGCATCCGTTGCAACGCGCGTTTGTCGAGGAGCAGGCCGCGCAGTGCGGCTACTGCGCCACCGGCATCATCATGTCGGCGAAGGCGCTGCTCGATGTGAATGCGTCGCCCAGCGACGCGCAGGTTAAGGAAGCGCTGTCAAAAAACCTGTGCCGCTGCGGCACGCACCAGCGCATTCTGCGCGCGGTCAAACGCGCCGCGATAGAGATGAGGAAATAGCCATGGCTGAAACAAC
>JAYVQD010000469.1:0-4307 GCA_043777275.1 Nitrosomonadales bacterium | reverse complement strand
CGGCGCTGGTGTTTTCGATGTTCCAGTTGAATCCGGCGCCCTTTTGTTTACTGGACGAGGTGGATGCGCCGCTTGACGACCATAATACCGAGCGGTTTTGCGAGCTGGTAAAAAAAATGTCGGCAAGCTCGCAGTTTTTGTTCATCAGCCACAACAAGATCACCATGGAGATCGCCAACCAACTGCTGGGTATCACCATGCAGGAGGCCGGCATTTCGCGCGTGGTGGCGGTGGATATCGAGGAAGCCATGAAGTTGTCCGAGGCCGCGTGACATTAATGGCAAAGGCGAGGCGCGCATGAGCGATCTTCAGATCAGCTTGCTGGCCATCGGCGTCGTGGTTATCGGCGGCGTACTGGCGTACAACTGGTATCAGGAGCGCCAGTTGCGCATGCGGCTGGGCGAAGCGTTTGGCGAAAAGCATCAGGACGTGCTGCTCGGGGATGGCGTTGCCGAGGCCGGGCCTGCCGTGCGTGTCGAGCCGCAAATGGACAGCAGCAGCGCGGCAGAGCTACCCCGGACCGCGCCACCCTCAGCAAAGGGGGTGCCCGCGCCGCCTGCGGCCATGGCGGGCATCGACGAAACCATCGATTGCATCGCCACGCTGTCCAGTGACACGCCGCTGACGGCTTCGCAAGTGTCGGAGGTTCTGTCGGCAGTGGCGGCTTGCGGGCGCACTTGGCGTGCGGCCGGGTTTAACGCCAGCGCGGGCAAGTGGGAAGAAGTCAATCGCGCGGTGACCGCGCACTATTCGCAATTGCGGCTGGCATTGCAGATGGCCAATCGTGGCGGCGCGATCAGCGCGGTGCAACTGGGGGCGTTTTGCGATGCGATCAGTGTCGCGGCCTCGCGCACATCGGCCTTAGCGCAGTGTCCCGATGTGAATAGTGTGCTGCGCGAAGCGCATGCGCTGGATCTGTTTTGTGGTGATGTGGATGTGGCTATCGGCGTCAATGTGATCGCGGCGGAAGGCGAAACGTTCTCCGGTGTGCGCGTGCGCGCGCTGGTGGAAGGCGAAGGGTTTGCGCTGGAGCCGGATGGCGTGTTTCATCTTGAAGACGACAATGGCCAAACATTGCTGACCCTGAGCAATCAGGAAGCGGCGCCGTTCCTGCCCGAAGACATCAGCAGCATGACGACACGTGGCGTCACCTTGCTGCTCGATGTGCCGCGCGTGGTGATGGCGGAGCCCGCGCTGCAACGCATGTTTGAGCTCGGCAGAACGTTGTCGGTCACGCTCAAAGGGCGGCTGGTCGATGATAACCGCGCGACGCTGACCGCTGCCAGCATGGATCAGATTCGCCAGCAGTTGAAGGATATCCACTTTGCGATGAATGAGCGCGGTATCGCGCCGGGAAGTGTGCGCGCGCTGCGCCTGTTTTCCTGATGGCTGCGTCCGCGGATGCTACCGCGCGCGCCGGCGTGTTGCGCGAGCAGCTTGAACATCACAATCATCGTTACTATGTGCTGGATGCGCCGGATGTACCGGATGCCGAGTACGACCGCTTGTTCCGTGAATTGCAGGAGTTGGAAGCGCAATATCCGGAACTGCTGACCGCCGATTCATCCACGCAACGGGTCGGCGGCCGCGTGCTGGAAACGCTCGCGCCGGTGTCGCATCGCGTGCCCATGCTCTCGATACGCACCGAGACCGATATCGAAGACAGCGGCGCAATCAAATTCGATACCTACGTGCGCAGCGAACTGGAACTGGGAGAAAGTACTCCGGCTATCGCTATCCAGTACACCGCTGAACTGAAATTTGACGGGCTGGCAATCAGCCTGCGCTATGAACAAGGTGTGCTGGCGCTGGCGGCGACGCGCGGCGACGGCGAAACCGGCGAAGACGTCACCACCAACGTGCGCACCATTCGCGGCATTCCGTTACGGCTGCGCGCTGAAGTCATTGCGGTGCCGGATGTGATTGAAGTGCGCGGTGAAATTTATATCAATCGCCGAGACTTTGATGCGTTGAATGAAGCGCAACGCGCGGCAGGCGAAAAGTTATTCGTCAATCCACGCAATGCCGCAGCCGGGTGCATACGGCAGCTCGATTCCAGAATCGCGGCGCGGCGGCCGCTGTCTTTTTTTGCTTACGGCACCGGCGAGACCAGCGGCTGGGTGTTACCGGCGCTGCATAGCGAGGTACTGGATGCCTTCGCGGCGTGGGGCTTTCCGGTAAACACTGATAGAGCGGTGGTGGCGGGCGCCCATGGATTGATTGCCTACCATCGGCACATTGGCGACATTCGCCATACGCTGCCATTCGACATTGACGGCGTGGTGTACAAGGTCAACAGCCTGGCGCTGCAACGGCAGCTCGGATTTCGCAGCCGCGAGCCGCGCTGGGCCGTGGCGCACAAGTATCCGGCGCAGGAAGCGCTTACCGAAGTGATCGACATCGAGGTGCAGGTGGGCCGCACCGGCGCGATCACGCCGGTGGCGCGGCTAAAGCCGGTGTTCGTGGGCGGTGCCACGGTGACCAACGCCACGCTGCATAACGAGGACGAGGTGCGGCGCAAGGATATACATGCAGGCGACACGGTGGTGGTGCGGCGGGCGGGTGACGTGATTCCCGAGGTGGTGCGCGCGCTCGCCGAGCGGCGGCCCGCCGATGCGCGACCGTTTGTGATGCCGACGCTGTGCCCGTCGTGCGGGTCGGCCATCCGACGTGACGAAGCCGAAGCCGTTGCGCGTTGCACCGCAGGGTTGTATTGCCCGGCGCAGCGCAAGCAGGCGCTGCTGCATTTTGCTTCGCGCCGGGCGATGGATATCGACGGTCTGGGCGAAAAAATTGTCGATCAACTGGTCGATAATAGCCTGGTGCGCACGCCGGCAGATTTATTTCGCATTGAAGTAACGGGTCTGGCGGCGCTCGATCGCATGGGGGACAAAGCCGCCGCGAATCTGGTCGAGGCCATCGATGCCTGCCGCAATACCACATTGGCACGCTTTATCTACGCGCTGGGGATACGCAACGTTGGCGAGAGTACTGCGCGTGATCTGGCCGCGCATTTTCGTGACCTTGTTGCCGTGATGAACGCCGAAGTGCCGCAGTTGCTACAGGTGGCGGACGTGGGGCCGGTGGTGGCGCAAAGCGTCGCGGCTTTTTTTGCCGAGCCACATAATCGGGAGGTGGTCGCCGATCTTTTGCGCGCGGGCATTTCCTTTGCGCCGATGACGGAGCCGGAAAAACCCGCACCCGGCGTCGTGGGTAAGACCTTTGTTTTGACCGGCGCGATGCCCACGCTGACGCGAGACGAAGCCAAAGCCCGTATCGAAGCGAAAGGCGGCAAGGTATCGGGCGGCGTGTCGAAGAAAACGCATTATGTTGTCGCTGGTGAAGACGCCGGCAGCAAACTGGTGAAGGCGCAGGAATTGGGCGTGGCGGTGTTGGATGAGCAGGGATTATTGTCTCTGCTCAGCGAGTAGCCCATTCGCCATCAGGCCATATTACCTAAGTATCTGTTTTAATTGATTATTTTTTAAATATTGAAAATCACACCCCAGCGCGCACGCGACATTCTGGATACGGCGGAGGCCATTTGTCCGCCCTCGGCGGTCAATGCCGCAGTGTCTCGCGTTGCTGCCGAAATCAATGCATCGCTTGCCGATGCGCATCCACTGGTGATGGTGGTGCTGCGCGGCGCGGTGGTTTTCGCCGGACAGTTGCTGCCGCAACTTTCGTTTCCGCTGGAGGTCGATAGCATAGACGCGACACGTTACGGCGATGCCACGCAAGGTGGCGAGATGGCGTTCCGGGCGTTGCCGGTGTCCGATGTGAAAGGGCGCACGGTGCTGCTGGTTGACGACATTCTCGACGAAGGCGTCACGCTTAAAGCGATACGCGATAAGCTGCTCGCCATGGGCGCACAACATATTCTGATCGCGGTTTTCGCCGACAAGCAGACAGGCCGAGCCAAGCCGCTGACGGCGAATTTCACCGGCATCACGGTGCCGAACCGCTATGTTTTCGGATTTGGCATGGATGTCCATGGCTATTGGCGCAACTTGCCCGCCATCTACGCAATCAAGGATTAAGGAAAACGCATGCTTGCGATCATCGGCGGCAGCGGGCTGGATCGCTTTGCCGCATTGGAATCCACGCGACAAGTGACGGTGGCGACGCCCTACGGGGAGCCTTCCGCGCCACTGGTGTTTGGGCGTTTGAACCAATGCGATGTGGTGTTTTTGCCGCGTCATGGCGCAAACCATCGCTTGCCGCCGCACCAGATTAACTATCGCGCCAATGTGTGGGCATTGCAGGCGCAGGGTGTCAAACACGTCGTCGCCGTCGCCACGGTGGGC
>JAYVQD010000468.1:0-4339 GCA_043777275.1 Nitrosomonadales bacterium | reverse complement strand
TCGAGGCGCAGCTCGCGAAGCTCCAACAAATGCCACACCTTGTCCGCTCATTCTTCAAAGCTCCTTCTGTCGCCTATGTTGGCGACTGCTGAGTAATCTGCTTCAATTTAGCCATTTTTTGAAGTGTTCGACGAGAAAACCCCGGCTATTATGCGCCTCGCTGTTCCTGGCACGAATCGTAAACTCAATAAAGCCTGCGTCTCAAGTGGCTTGCATGGGGGAAAATTGATCAGTTTCGATTTCCAACCAGCTTCCTTATTCCCCGCCCCATAGTCCGGTAGCGATATGCCAGCGTCAAGGAAAATCAAGGTAGTGGATTGGTGATGGTTGAACGGTGACGTCAATCCCCTTGATGGATACCAACTATGTATGGCAAGTAACTGGGGGACCGCACATCCCACAGGGCCTGCAATTCACTACCCAAGATCGTCGAATTATGTTTGCCTCTCCGGTTCAGAAAACTCCAGTCGCGAACAATCATTGTTCCAACGACACGGTCTAGACGATGGTTTCAAATTCCGACAGCACCTCGGTGCTGACGCTGCTTGAGAAATCGTACAACCTGTTATCCAGCAGTTTAGCGAGATAACCCATACGTGCCGGTTTCGGCACCTTGCGAATGTCACATGAATAAGCAAGCTGTGTCGTGCAGCTATCGAATCGTAAGGTAAGTGCTGCGAGTGATCCATGTTGTTGCCGCCCCTGACACCGACACCGACACCAAATTTGGCAGTGTTCTACGCGACCGCCGAGCAGAAAATCGGCGCGGCGGCTAAGCGGAAGAAAGACTCGTCGAAAGACAAGGCCTTGCTGGCGCGCTTCAAGGGGCAGTTCCCGCCGACCCTTGCGAAGATCATGGCGGGCGAGGGCACTGCGGAAGACGTCGGCTTTCACCAGATCGCAATGCAGATCGGCATCAGCAGCAACGCGCTAGGCAAGAACGAAGCGCAGATGTTGGAAGCCTGCACAGGGTTGATCGAGAACCACGTGTCCGATGGCGCGCGATACAACACTCCGGCGAAGCGCCGCGCTGAACTGTCGCGCATGTGGCACTACACGAATGACAACGTCTGCTACACCTACAGCAAGGACGCGGTGCGGAAGATCGCGCCGCCAGATGCGAACACGCTTGACCTTGACTGGGGTAGCGCGGCTAGCAAACAATCATTCCGTTATACTGATCGCGCAGGCAGTATAGAGGGGAAGTGCTGAAAAAATGATGGGTAAATTGATGGTATTGTTGCTAATTCTGAATAGATAACATCAATATAATCAATTACTAAGTATCATTTTTTTGGCGGAGAGGGAGGGATTCGAACCCTCGATAAGCCTTTTGAGCCTATACTCCCTTAGCAGGGGAGCGCCTTCGACCACTCGGCCACCTCTCCGTTTTTTCTACGCGATACCGCTGCTTGCAGGCGGCATGATACCGCAACTACGGGGTCACCGCATCGCATGCGACGTTGCGATCAACCCGGCTGATCCAGATTAAACGCCTTATGCAGTACCCGAACAGCCAGTTCGGTGTATTTCTCGTCGATCACCACCGATATCTTGATTTCCGACGTGGAGATCATTTCGATGTTGATGCCCTCTTCCGCCAGGGTGCGAAACGCCGTGCTCGCAATGCCTGCGTGCGAACGCATACCGACGCCGACCACCGACACTTTGGCGATTTTGTCACCGCTGATGATGCCACGTGCCTGAATGTGCTTGACCACCGGCTCCAGTGTTTTGAGCGTTCTTTGGTAATCATTGCGGTGCACGGTAAACGAGAAATCCGTCAGTCCGTCGTGTCCCACGTTTTGCACGATCATGTCCACGTCAACATTCGCGTCGCCTATCGGCCCCAGTATCTGGTACGCGATGCCGGGCCGGTCGGGCACGCCGAGTATCGTGATCTTGGCTTCGTCGCGGTTAAACGCGATGCCGGAAATAATCGCCTGTTCCATTTTTTCGTCTTCCTCAAACGTGATCAGCGTGCCTTCGCCTTCGTCCTCGAAACTCGACAGCACGCGCAACCGCACTTTGTATTTACCCGCAAACTCCACCGAACGAATTTGCAACACTTTCGAACCGAGGCTCGCCAACTCGAGCATTTCCTCGAAGGTGATGGTCTTGAGGCGCCGCGCTTCCGGCACGATACGCGGATCCGTGGTGTATACGCCGTCTACGTCGGTGTATATCTGGCATTCATCGGCTTTCAACGCCGCCGCCAACGCAACCCCCGTCGTATCCGATCCGCCGCGCCCCAGCGTGGTGATGTTGCCCTGCTCGTCCACGCCCTGAAAGCCCGCCACCACCACCACGCAGCCGTCGTT
This sequence comes from Nitrosomonadales bacterium, assembly GCA_043777275.1. Classification (GTDB taxonomy): domain Bacteria; phylum Pseudomonadota; class Gammaproteobacteria; order Burkholderiales; family SG8-41; genus UBA5216. The sequence continues at coordinate 2,018 of JAYVQD010000468.1, read as the reverse complement.
CAGATCGGCGCGCATACGCTCTTCGTCAATTTTGAGAATTCGCGCCTTGGTAAAAGCGCTGTCGGTAATGATTTTTACCTGTGCGCCGGTGTAACTGCGCGCCTTGAGCCCGGCCTCTTTCAGCGCCATGGCCAGCAAGCCGACGGTAACCTGTTCGCCCGTGGAAACCATGACATCCAACTCACGCGGATCCGGTTGCGCCTGAATTTCCTTGGCCAGCCCGATCAGCCGGTTGGTTTCGCCTGACATGGCGGACACCACCACCACGAGTTGATGGCCGCGCGCATGCCAGCGCGCTACCCGTTTCGCAACACTTTTGATCCGTTCGGGGCTGCCGACCGAAGTGCCACCGTATTTTTGAACAATCAATGACATACCGTGCCACTCGTTGATATTTTAAGTAGATTTACTTACACCACCTGCAAAGCCGCAAGTGCTGAAAAACGGGAGATTGTACTTGATTTCATTGAAAAAATCGATACAGTAGCCGAAGCGAGCGTGCCACTCTGCGGCACTGAAAACACCGTCAGTGACAAGTGAACTCTGACACGTATCTTGCTGTCATACCCGGTTGGAATAACCCTGGAGAAGACGAGGAACTCAGAATGAAACCCTTTTCAACCATTCCCGATCCGCGCGACATTCGTAAGAAACTGCAAATGAACCAGTCAGAGTTTTGGTCGCGCATCGGCGTCACCCAAAGTGGCGGCTCGCGCTACGAAAGCGGTCGTGCGCTGCCCAAACCCGTTCGTGAACTGATGCGTTTGGTCTATGTGAAAGGCGTCCGGCTGGAGAACGCGAACGGCGTTGACCTGCGTATCGCCGCGCAACTGAAAAAACAAAATCCTGGCCTATACAACGACCTGCGCAAACACGTTGGCAAAGATCGCTAGTTCGCTGCGGGTTGGCGCCAGCCTGCACGCGGTAGCGTCCTGCATTGTAAGTATTTGTTTTTAATCTAGTTTTGGCGGAGAGTGTGAGATTCGAACTCACGAGGATATTGCGACCCTGCCGGTTTTCAAGACCGGTGCATTCAACCGCTCTGCCAACTCTCCGTGCACGCCACGCGTGCGTCGCGTAGACGGTGGTGATGCGTATTCATAATACCACGCATTATCAAACGCTTGCGTGAGTTCACTCACCGAAAATATTTATTAAACGCGTTGCAACTTCGCGCCGGATTCGGTAGTCTATTCTTGAGTGATTTAGTGCGACTTTGAAACAACACGGAGGTACTCCATGCAACCTGAAATGCAGAACCAGCAACCGGTCTTTACCGGCAACACCGATGGCGCCGTCCAGCAGAATAAGGTGTTGCGTAACACCTATATGCTGCTCGCGGTTTCACTGATCCCCACCATTGTCGGTGCAGCGATAGGCACGAGCTTGTTCAACTTCAGCTTCATGCGCGCGAGCCCGATTATTTCGTCGATTGCGATACTCGCCATTTTTTACGGCTGGATTTACATGATCGAGCGCAACAAAGAAACCAGCCTGGGCCTGTATCTGCTGCTCGGCTTCACGTTCTTCATGGGCCTACTGCTCGGGCCGCTGCTGCAAAAAGTGCTGGGCTTTCGTAACGGCACGCAACTGGTGATGGTCGCCGCGGGCGGCACGGCGGGTGTGTTTTTCATCCTGTCGGGCATCGCGTCCAACGTCAAACGCGATTTCAGTTTCCTGAATAAATTTATCGTGGTCGGCGTGATCGTTGCGATGCTGGCGGTGGTGGCGAATATCTTTCTGCAAATGCCCGCGTTGAGCCTGGCCCTGTGCGGCGTGTTCATCATTCTGTCGTCAGCGATCATCCTGTGGCAGATCAACAGCATCGTGAAAGGCGGCGAAACGAACTACGTCTCGGCAACACTCACGCTGTACGTTTCGATCTACAACATTTTCACCAGCCTGCTGCAAATACTGGGTATCGTCGGCGGCGACCGCGACTGATTACGCATTGTTGGCACAAGCATCAAGGGCTGCCTGAGTAATCAGGCGGCCCTTTTTGTTGGGCTCATCAAAGA
>JAYVQD010000467.1:0-17159 GCA_043777275.1 Nitrosomonadales bacterium | reverse complement strand
GCCGCAGCCGCCTGCGGTGGTCGAACGACGGCCTGCGGTTGCATCTGCGCGCGCTCGGGCGGACGTTGTTCTCTTGGCTGTTGTTGCTTTAATTGCCGCTGCCGCTCGACTTGCTGCGCCTGCTGATGTTGCTGGTCACGCGATTGCTGCGCTTTTAGTTGCTCTTGCTGCTGCTGCTGTTGCTGCTGTTGCTGGGCCGCACGCGCTTGCCGTTGTTGTTCCTGTTGGAACTGCCGCTGCTGTTGCTGCCGCCGCGACTCGGCCTCGCCTTGCGCTTGCTGTGGTTGTGCCGGCGCCACGCTCGCGCGCGGCTCACGCGGCTCACGTTGCTGCGCGGCACGCTCGTTGCGGTCGCTAGTCGCGGCAGCTTGTGGCGCGGTCGCCCCGGTCGCCTCGGCAGCCTTTGCTTGCGGGGTCGCCACCGTACGTTGCTGCGCACCTGCGCGTATGCGTGGGCTGTTCTCCGTCCCCAGCGCTGGGTCGCTCGCGGCCACTCCCTGGGGTGCCGTCACCGCGTCCGGCAAGCGAGGGCCAGGGCGAGATGCCGCGAGACTCGCCCGCTCGCGCCGCTCGAGCCGCTCAGGTCGCGCAACCGGCGCTTCGTGCATCACACGCGCTTCGCTCAACGCTTGCGCCGGTACCCTGAGCGTTGCGCCCTGCACCGGCCGCGCCGACACAAAGGTGTCGCGCGTAACTACCGTGGTAGCGGACGGCACGCCGCGATTGACATAGCGAATGTTGTTACCGTTTTGCGTGTTGCTGTAGTGGTTGATGATATTGATGTTGGTCACGTGGTTCACGTTCACGTTGCGCACGTGGGCCGGGCTGTGGCGATACCACGGAATGTACGGCTCACGCCAGCCGAGCGGCACCCAGCCCACGGCCGGGCCGCCGCGCACGCTCACCGACCAGTTGGCGCCGCCGACGAATGCCACCAGCGCCGGCGCGTAGACCGGGCGCGCCACTCTGGCGCCCGGCGCCCAGGCCCAATGATTAAGCAGCCATATCCAGCGGCCATAGTGGTACGGCGCGAATCCCCACGGCGCGTTATCAACCCAGGTCCATCCCCACGGAGAAATCCACACCCAATGCCCCTGACGATACGGCGCCCAATCCGCTGCCACCGCAGTGGGCGTCCATACCGCGCCGTATTCTTCCACCGTGCGCCACGACCCGTGCTGATCGAGGTCTTCATAGCCGGTCATTTCCCGCGGCACATAACGTGTCGCGACCACGCGCTCGTCCTGCCGGTCGCGTGCCGCAGCCCAGTGGTCGAATTCGTCCGGCGCAGGTGCGACAAAAAGCTCCTGTCCCTGCCCGGACATCACCGCCAGTTGATTGTCACGCACGGAATAGGGCGCGTTGTTCGCGAGCACATCGGCCTGACCGCGACGCACCAGCACGGTGGTGGCCGCGCCGGACGGATCGGCGTTGATACGGTAGTCGCCCGGTTGTGCGAGCAGCACCGCGCCGCCCGGCGTGCTGATCTCGAAATTTTCTCCAGCATCAAGGCGGCGCAAACGCACGTGCAGCGTGCCCTGCGCCAGACGCAGTTGTGTGCCGCCGTCATCCAACCGCAGCACGTCCATATGGGTGAGCGCTTGCAGGCGTATCGCCGTGGAGCCGATGCGCATCTCAGCGCGCCCATCACGATCGGCCCACAGCCTGTCGCCGGTGGTGATGGGCCGGTTCAGCGGCGCAGCCACCCATTCGGTGTTGGCTTCCGCCGGGGCAAAAAACACCGTGCCGGCGACATAATTGAGCCGGCCCACCTGCGATGGCGGATCGGCAAGCGCCAGCGTGGAACCCGACAGCAACGCCGCCGCAACCCACAGTTTGAAGAGATTCATCATGCACCTCCGCGAAAAACGCACCGCTACCGCGAACAGTCGCAGTATAGATTCGACTAACGCGCGAGTCAGCGAATGGGCAGCCGAGGAAACGATCTTTTACCGACGGTTACAGATGCTTACATGTGCCGCATACCGGGTGTTCATTGCGTAAATGTTCGCACGCGAGCCGCGCTTTGATTCCGTTCAGGTGACATGGTTCAAGCCGATTCGCCGGCAGAAAGTGTAGCGGGAGTTGACATATTCTCAACTGACAACGGGAACATTGCCGCCGGGTGGCCGTCCCAAAGACAGGCGGAAAAACAGATGCCTGTTTGAGTGAGATGGCAATCGCGGCGCGCGCTCTGCGTGTCGCCGAATGTTTTCGCACGCCGCTGGATGGTACACGTCTTAACAACTCAGGAGATGACATGAAGCTTCAAAAAACACTTGCACTGACCGCGTTTACTTTGATGAGCGGTGCCGCCATGGCGCAGCAATGTCCGGAGCAACTGAAGAAGGTAGACGACGCGCTGGCCAAGAACCCCCAGGTTCCGGCGGAGCAACTCGCTGAAGCACGCAAGCATCGCAACATGGGTGAAAGCGCGCTGAAAGACGGCAAGCAGGACGCGTGCATGGACGCCGCCACTAAAGCGTTGCAGCTTCTTACTGCCAAGCAGTAGCCGCGTCGCAGTACGAAAACATCCTTCTTCCAGACGGGAGAAGGATGTTTTCGTGCGCACGCTACTGACACGCCGGAACGATGTGTTACCTTTGGATTCATCGGCAAACACCATGACACCCCATGAAACACATCGCTGGAATTACCGCTGCTCTGATCGCGCAAGTCGCACTACCGCACGTACTACTGCACGCGACAAGCGCTAGCGCGCAAACCGCTTCGACAGGCTCAGGACAGGCCTATCCTGCAAAACCGATTCGCGTCATCCTGCCGTTTCCGCCGGGCGGCGGCGCAGATGCGTTGATGCGGCCGCTCGCACCCAAGCTCGCGGAACTTACCGGGCAGCAATGGATTATCGATAACCGTCCCGGCGCGAATGGCAACATCGCAGCCGAAGTCACCGCGAATGCCGCGCCCGACGGCTATACGCTGTTCTTCGCCAACAGTTCGCTGGTCATCAACCCCTCGCTCTACAGCAAGCTGCCGTTTAATGTGGAGCGCGATTTCGCCCCCATCACACTGGCGGCGATGACGCCTAGCGTGCTCGCCACACATCCGTCGCTGCCCGTAAAAACCGTGGCCGACCTGATTGCCATCGCGCGCCGCCAGCCGGGCAAACTCAATTTCGCCTCCGGCGGCGCGGGCAACACCATGCATCTGGGCGTCGAGCTTTTGAAAAGCATGGCCAAGGTCGATATGCTGCACGTGCCGTACAAAGGCGGCGGCCCCGCGATCATCGACGTGATTGCCGGGCAATGTGATTTTCTGGTGGTCAATATCGGGCCGGTGATCGGCCATATACGCGGCGGCAAATTGAATGCGGTCGCGGTCACCAGCAAAACACGCGCGGCCGTGCTGCCCAACGTGCCCACGGTGTCCGAGTCGGGGTTACCCGGCTATGAATCAACCACGTGGTACGGATTTTTAGGCCAGGCCGCGTTGCCGAAAGATATTGTTGCGCGGGTGAACAGCGCCGCCACTGCGGCACTCAAAACAGCCGATGCACGCGAACGCTACCTCGCGCTCGGCGCGGAACCCTTCACCAACACGCCAGAACAATTCGCCGCATTCATCAGGAAAGATATGCAGGATTGGGCCAAGGTGGTGAAGGTGTCGGGCGCGAAACTGGACTAGAACAACAGCGCCCATGACAACACACAAGACGGAACCCGCTGTTTGCCCCGGCCCCGACCTGAACACGCGCAAGCCATCGTTCACTTTGCCGCCGGGCGCGACCGACAGCCACGCCCACGTGTTCGGCGAGCGGGCAGAATACGGCTACGCCGATGACCGGCAATACACGCCGCCGCCGGTGTTTCTGAAGGACTATCTCACCATGCACGACGCCGTGGGTTTCGCGCGTGGCGTGATCGTGCAATCCGGCGTGCATGGCACGAACAACAGCGTGATCGTCGATGCCATCGCACAATCGAACGGCAGGCTGCGCGGCATCGCGTTGTTGCGTGAGGGTGTTACTGACGCCGAACTCGATGCACTGGACAAAGCCGGCGTGCGCGGCTTTCGAGCGAATCTGGTGGCGAAAATCGGCGTGCAGTTTGGGTCCGCGAAAAAACTCGCGTCGCGCGTGGCGCGGCTGGGCTGGCATGCGCAGTTTCTGCTGGACATCGAAAACTTTCCCGACTTCGACCGCATCGCGGCCGAGTTTCCGTGCGAAATGATGATCGATCACATGGGCCGTCCCGATCCCGCCAAGGGCGTGAACGCACCCGGTTTTCAGGCGCTGATCCGCGCCTTGAAGAGCGGGCGCGCGTGGTCGAAATTGTCTGCACCGTATCGCACCTCACGCCAACCGATTCCCTACGCTGATCTCACACCTTTCGCGCAAGCGCTGGTGGCCGCTGCGCCGGACCGGCTCGTGTTCGGCACCGACTGGCCGCATGTGATGATGGAAGGTGAGATGCCGAACACCGGCACATTGGTCGAGCAGCTTGCGTTGTGGGTGCCGGACGCCGACACGCGCCAGAAAATTCTGGTGGACAATCCGGCGCGGCTTTATCGCTTCTGAGTCGCTTCTGAGTCAGCGTTGGCACGTTGGACAATAAAACGTAGACCGCTGCCCCTGCACCACGCACTTGATGGTTGTCCCGCAGGTGCGGCACGGTTCACCGTCACGACCGTACACCGCAAAGTTACTCTGAAAATTACCCGCCATGCCGTCGCTGCCGACGTAATCGCGGATGCTGCTGCCGCCTGCGGTGATTGCTTCACTTAACGTTTCGCGTATGACGGCTGCCAACACCTCGCAGCGCGCGCGCGTGAGATGCCGCGCGGCGATGCGTGGGCTGATGCCCGCGCGAAACAGCGCTTCGCTGGCGTAGATGTTGCCGACGCCCACCACCACGTGGCTGTCCATGATGACGAGTTTGACCGCGGCGCTGCGTTTGCGTATGGCGTTGTAGAGTGCGGCGCCGTTGAAGTCTGCCGACAGCGGTTCCGGGCCGAGCGAGGCGAACAGCTTGTGCTGCATCACGTCGCCGGTGTGCCACAGCACGAGGCCGAAACGCCGTGGATCGCGCAGCCGCACGGTTTTGCCGTTGGCCAGAACGAGGTCGAAGTGGTCGTGTTTTTCGGGCGGCACGTCGTACGCATGGTGATCCACCAGCCACAAGCGGCCCGACATGCCCAGATGCACGATCAGTGTGCCGGTGCCGCAATCGATCAATAAATACTTCGCGCGCCGTGTCAGTGCGCGGATGGTTAACCCTTCCACGCATGTCGGCAGCGCGCGCGACACCGGCTGACGCATGCGCCGCTCGCGCACCACGGCGTAGTCGATGCGCACGCCTTCGGTGTGTGCCATGAGGCCGCGGCGTGTGGTTTCGACTTCAGGCAGCTCGGGCATCGTTATTAAAATAGTTGTTTTAAAACAAATACTTACGTTGACTACGTTATTTGTGTGCTGCCGGTGGTGAGATCATTCTTTTGCCCATGTCACCCACAAATACGAACTGCAAACCTAAATCAGCACGCTGCAACACGAGCTCTGGCTCGGTTTGCATCACGCCGAGCGTTACCTTGGCGCCGTCTTTGAGGGTGATATGAATTTCGCTGGCGGGTTTGCGCTTATCCAACATTTCAGTGCGCAGCCCGCTGCCTTCGCGCCATTGCGCGACCCAGCGGTTGTAATCGTCTTGTGAGAGATCGCCTGCCGACGGGGTGGCGCTCCATTTTTTGCTATCGGTGGCGACGGTAAACGCGCCGAACTCGAAACGTACAGGCGTGTCGCCGCGCGCGAGCACGCTCTTGCGTAACAAGGCCTCTGCCTCCGCGGGCACGGCGGCGCCGTAGTTCAGCGCCACCGGGAAAACCTGCTGCTGCGTCAGCACGTATTGGTCGCGTGTGACGGTGTTGATCGCGCCAAAAGCAAAGCGCTGATCGTTAACGATGATCTCGGTTTGCGGTGTATCCAGTTCAAATTTTGCGAGATCCGTTGCGGGATATTGAAACGCGCTTTTGGCATCCAGTATCGCCAGTACCCGCAACACCTGAAAGTCGTCAGCGGGCGCTTTAACGGGTTCCGTGATGAACCATTCGGCGCCACGCTTTTCAAGCACCGCTACCGGCTTGCCTTTGCGCAAAACGCGCAGCGTGCGTGCGTCGGCGGATTTGAGCGCGGACAGCGCAAAAGTGGCGGCTTGGGGTTTGGGTGGCTTCAACCACACAAACAGCCCCAGCGCGATGACGCCGGCCAACAGCGCGCCGAGGGTGATCCAGCTCTTACGCATGCGCGATCAGAACGCTCATACCGCCTTACGCCGCCGCCACCACACGACGATGCCGGTGATGGCGAACAGCAGCGGCAGCACCAGCAAAAACGAAAACGCAATCAGGTACAGCGTCATCTGATCGATATTGATCTGTACGTCAGCGGCCGGGCGCGGCGGAATCGCGATGAGCTTGTCGTCGCCGCTTAACCAATGCAGCATCGCCACGCCGAGTTGCAGATTGCCGCCGTTGCCGAGAAACGCATTGGACACGAAATTGCCGTTGCCGACGACGATCACGCGCTGTTGCCGGTCGTTCGCGGTGCGCTCAAACGCGGTGGCGATATTCACCGGGCCGGGCAGATCGCGGTCTTTGTCAAACACGGACTTGTCATCGAGTTTGCCGGTTTCGACCCAGCCGCGCTGCGCCACTTCAATCAGCGGCGTCATGCGCCAGCCGTCGCGTTCAGCCGATTCCACCGTAGCGATCTGCCGGCTGCCCGGAAACAAGGTGTTCAGCCGGAACGAACCGGTGATCGGATGGCGCGCGTAGTTCGAGCCGACCGCCAGCGTGGGCGGCCCGCTGCGCGGCTTCACCGCCGGATCAACCACCGTGCCGGGGGTCAGCACGAGTCCGAGAAACTCCGCGATCGGATCGAGTTTGCGTATCGGCTCCGGATCAATCAGCCACAATAAATTGCCACCGGCGTCGAGGTGGCGGCGAATGGTGGCGACTTCGGCCTCCTGCAAATCCGTTTGCGGACTGGCGATGATAAGCGCCGCCGCAGTACGCGGCACATCCTGCGCAATCGACAGATTGAGGCTGGACAGTTTGTAGCCTTTCAGTTGCAACTGGCGGCCGAATTCGCCGAGGTCATGATTGGCAACGCCATCGAGTTTGCGTTCGCCGTGACCATCAAGCCAGTAGATGACCGCGCTGCTGGTGCGCGACAGGCGGATCAGCGCGTTGATGAAATTCTGCTCGTTAAAATCGCCCAGCGGCAGATGTTCACTGCGCTTTTTGTATTCGATCACCAGCTCGTTGGGCGAGCGCAATCCGGCGGCGTTGGCGCGCTTGGGGTCGTCGCGCGGATCGACCAGCGTGAGCGCGATGTCCGGCTTGACGCGCTGCCACGGACGGATTTTTTCCTGAATTAACTTATGCAGGTTGCCGCCGCCGCCTTCCTGCGTGATCGCGTAAGCCGTAACGCTGACCGCGCCATCGAGCTGTTTGAGCGCATCCTGCGTGCCCGGCGATAGCGTGTTGCGTGCGCTGGCGGTGACATCCCATTCCGCGCGGTATTCGCGCGCCACCCACGCCAGCAGCCCGGTTAACGCCAGCAGCAGCACGACGAAGGCGCTGCCTTGCGCCAATAACTGCCATCGGACTTTGCTGGAGATTTTCACGTCTGTGCCTAACCCTTATCCACGGAGGCGCCGCGCTTCGAGCTGACGCACCGTTAACGCCAGAAACAGCACGGTCAGCAACAGCAGGCAGGCAATGGCGTAGGTGTCGATCATGCCTTTGCCCAGCGGCTCAAAGTTTTTAACCGGCGACAATACCTGCGTGAAGGCAGCCAGCACACCCAGGCCGCGCGTTTGCAGGTTGTCCGCCACGTTTTCGCCCATCAACACCATACCCAGCAACGCGCCGAACGCGCCCAGCGCCGCGACGATGGGGTGCGCGGTGAGGCTGGAGGCATACAAACTCACCGCCGAAAACGCCGCCGCCATCAACGCCAACCCGAGCACGATGCTGCCGATCAGCCGGTAGTCGAGCTTGGTGGCGCCCGAGAGTGACAGCGGCATCACCGCGATCAGCGCCAGGATAATCAGCAGCATGCCCATCAGCGCGCAGAACTTGCCCAGCACGATATCGAGAATGGAAATGGGCGCGGAGGTGAGCAGCACCATGGTTTGATTGCGGCGCTCCTCGGCGATCAGGCGCATTGCCAGCAACGGCACCGCGAACAACAGGATCGCCGCAGTGGTGGCGAATGTCGGCACCGCCACTAACTCGGTGAAGCCGGGCGGGCTCGGCAACTGAATCAACTGCGGCTGTATCTGCATGAAATCATCGAAGCGCTTGAGAAAACCGTAGCCCACGATCAGTTGCACGAACGTCAGCACCACCCACGCGATGGGTGACGTGAACAGCGATTTCAAATCCTTGCCGGCGATGGTGAAAATCATGTCGCGCTCTCCCCATTGATCCCATCTTGCGTGGTGAGATTGACGAACACGTCTTCCAGATTGGTTTGCGCGGGCGCGATTCTGTGCAGTCCCCAGTCGCGTTCGGCCGCCAGCGCAACGATCTGCGCCGTGGGATCGGCGCCTGCGGCGATGTGTACGCGGAACAGATTTTCGCCCGCGGCTTCGGCACGCGTAACGCCGGGAATCGCCAGCAAGGCGTCCAGCGAAGGCGGCTGGTGCAGCCCGACCAGCAGAATGCGTCCGCTGTGAAACTGCTTCAACGCGGCGATGGTGTCGCTGAACACCAACTTGCCGTGATGCATGATTTGCACGCGGTCGCAGATGGCTTCGACTTCCGGCAGAATGTGCGTCGATAAAATGATGCTGTGCGTGCCGCCGAGTTCGCGGATCAGTGCGCGGATGTCGCGTATCTGATTGGGGTCGAGGCCCACCGTGGGTTCATCGAGAATAATCACATCGGGTTCATGCACGATGGCCTGCGCGATGCCCACGCGCTGCTGATAGCCTTTGGACAGCGTGCCGATCAGTTTGCGGCTGACGTCACTCAGGCCGCAGCGCGCTTGCGCTTTGTCGACGGCGGCGCGCCGTCGTGCGCTTGGCACGCGATGCAACCGCGCCACGAGGTCAAGGTATTCGCCGACATTGAGTTCGCGATACAGCGGCGGAGTCTCCGGCAGATAGCCGATATGCGATTTGGCCGCGACCGGGGCTTCAAGCAGATCGACGCCGCACACACTGACCGAGCCAGTGGTCGGCGCGAGATTGCCGGTGAGCATTTGCATGGTCGTCGTTTTGCCCGCACCGTTGGGACCCAGGAATCCGAGTACTTCGCCGCGCCGCAACTCCAGATCGATACCGCCCACCGCCGTATGCACGCCAAAGCGGCGTGATAGCCCTCGTGCGCAGAGCGTTATCGCCGAAGGGGCCGTGGATTCTGAGGGCGATGACATCGATAGGGGGGTGTGGGAGCGGCGCTTGTGGTGAGTGCGAAATATACCTAAACTGTGCAACTTAATGAAGACAAACTCGTCAAATTCTCCAAATAATCATTTGGTTATTCCACCTCAATTGCTCTCGCTGCGGGAAGCCGCACCCTTATGACTTCATTTCACGCTTGGCTGTCCCCTGTGTTTGCGGCAGCAATTTTCTCCATCACTTGCCTGTTTGCGGTTCCCGCGTTGGCGCAAGTGCCAGGTCAGGCGCTGCCGCGCGGCAAGCCGGTGCCGCCCGCCCATCTGCCGGCTGTCGAACTATCACAAGAGCTGATGTACAAGCTGATGCTCGGCGAAATTGCGTTGCAGCGCGGGCAACCGCAAGTGGCGGTGCAAGCCTTTTTAGAGGTGGCGCGCGAATCGCTGGATCCTCGCGTGGCACAGCGCGCCACTGAAATGGCGTGGAACGCGCGCATGCAAAAAGAAGCGCTGGAGGCCGCCAGTATTTGGCAGAAGGCCGACCCCACATCGCAGCAAGCGCGTCAGGTGATGGCTGCCTTGCTGGTGAATCAGGAGCAGTTAAGCGACGCGCGGCCCCATCTCGAACAATGGCTTGCTGCCGACAAGGCCAACGTGGGCCCGAATTTCGTGCAGCTCGCGCAGTTGCTGGGGCGGCACAAAGACAAAAAAGCGGTGCTGGATTTGCTGCGTGCCTTGGCGCGCCCGTATAGTGACATTGCGCAAGTGCGGCTATCGGTCGCGCAGTCCGCCTGGAATGCCGCGGATGTGGATTTGTCGCTGGCGGAGTCACGCGCGGCATTGAATATCACGCCTGACCTTCAAATCGCCGCGCTGTTCCATGTGCAGGCGCTGCAAAAACGCTCCAACGCCGAAGCGCTGACGTTTATGGAGGACTATCTCAAGCGGTATCCGAAGGCCAGCGATGTGCGGATCAACTACGCGCGGATGCTGGTGACTGAAAAACGTCAGGCCGATGCGCGCACGCAATTTGAGATGCTGGTGGCGGAAGCGCCGAAAAATCCCGATCTGGCGATGTCGGTGGCGCTGCTGGCGTTGCAGTCCGCGGATTACGATGCGGCTGAAAAACATTTGCAGGGCGCGTTGGCCGCAGGTCACAAAGAGCCGGATCTGATCTGGTTGTCGCTGGGGCAGATTGCCGAGGAGCGCAAACAATACGACGAGGCGCTCAAATGGTACGGCGGCGTCACCTCGGACGAGCGGGCCATGACTGCGCAGGCGCGTTACGCCGGCGTGCTGGTCAAGCAAGACAAGATGGACGAGGCGCGCAAGTATCTGCAAACGATCGCCCCGCGCAACGACGCGCAGCGCATCCAGTTAGTGCAGGCGGAAGCCAATCTGCTGCGCGAGGCGCTGGCCTACAAGGATGCGTATGACTTGCTCGGCAAGTCGCTCGAAGGCGCGCCGGATTCCGTTGATCTGCTTTACGATCAGGCGATGATCGCTGAAAAACTCGATCGCGTTGACGTACTCGAACGTAATCTGAAACGCGTGGTGGAGCTGCAACCCGATCACGCGCATGCGTACAATGCTTGGGGCTATACGCTGGCGGATCGCAACCTACGCTTGCCCGAAGCGCGCAAGCTGATCGAAAAGGCGCTTGAACTCGCCCCGCAGGACGCCTACATCATCGACAGCCTGGGTTGGGTGCTGTTTCGCATGGGCCAGAATGCCGAGGCATTGAAAGCGTTGCGCCGCGCGTTTGCCTTGCGGCAGGACGCGGACGTGGGCGCGCATCTGGGCGAAGTGCTGTGGGTGGTGGGCCAGCGTGACGAAGCACAAAAAATCTGGAGCGATTTGCTCAAGACAAACCCCACCAGCGAAACCCTGCAAGGCACCGTCAAACGTCTTGCGCCCTCATTGCTGCCCGCTAAATGATTTTTCGCAGGGCGGGTATTCCACCAGCGGCGGCGCTCGCGGCGCTTTTTTTACTGTCGGTGTTAGGGGGCTGTGCGGTGTTTGCGCCGCAGGATGCCGGCTCGCGCGCCGAACCCTTTGACCTGCTCGGCCGCGTGCTGGTCAGCTATGACGCAAGATCGTTCACCTCCAGCGTGCGCTGGCAGCACGGCACGGAATTCGATGAGTTGTGGTTGATGACGCCGACCGGGCAGGCGCTGGCGCATCTGCGTGAAGACCGCACCGGTGCCACGATCACCGGCACCGACCAAATCCCGTATCACGGCACGCGCATCGAAGCGCTGACGCAACGGGCGCTGGGTTGGGAGTTTCCGCTCGCGCGCCTGCAACACTGGGTGCGCGGCGTTCCGGCCCCCAACACCACGGCTGCTATTGCCGAGCGCGACAGCACTGGGCGCATCACGCGCATGACGCAAGAGGGATGGCGCATCGTGTGCGAGTACAGTGGCGCACCGGAGTACGAAGGCCGCCCGCGTCGCGTTGAAGTGACGAGTGATGCGCAGAACATCCGCCTGGTGATTGACAGTTGGCGGCGCGAGTCGGCGGCTAACGACGGCGGTCAGGGTATTTTCATCACCCGGTAACGCGTCATGGATGGTTTTACCGAACCTTATTTCGCGCCGGCCAAACTGAATCTGATGCTGCGGGTGGTGGGCCGCCGCAGCGACGGTTATCACCTGTTGCAGACGGTGTTCCGCTTCATCGACTACGGCGACGAACTGCGATTCCGCGTTCGCACGGATGGCGTGATCGCGCGCGCAAATCACTTGCCGGACATCCCCGCATCCGGTGATCTTTGTGTGCGTGCGGCGAAGGCGCTTCAGCTTGCCAGCGGCACCCCACTGGGCGCGGATATTCTGCTCGAAAAGCGACTGCCCCTCGGCGGTGGACTGGGTGGCGGCAGTTCCGATGCGGCGACCACGCTGATCGCGCTGAATCACCTCTGGAAAACCGCCTTCAGCAGAACGCAACTACTTGATTTGGCATTAAAATTAGGGGCGGATGTGCCGGTCTTTGTGTTCGGCGAAAATGCCCTGGCTGAGGGCATCGGCGAGCAGCTTCAGGCGCTGGATTTGCCCCCGGCCTGGTATGTGGTTTTATGCCCGCTGGTGGCGGTGTCCACGGCCAGTGTTTTCAGTCACCCGGAATTGAAAAGGGACTCTCAAAAGGTTACAATACAAGGCTTTACTGACGGCACGTCGGTTGCGGATGACGTTAACATTGGCGTTAACGACCTGCAGGCGCTGGTGATTCAGCAGTATCCCGAGGTTGCCCGTCATTTGGCTTGGCTTTCGCGGCACGGGGCAGCGCTGATGACAGGTTCAGGTGCGTGCGTGTTTGCGGCGTTTGACAGCGAACAAGAAGCGCGGCAAGTGTTCGCGCAACGACCGGCGGATATACAGGGATTTGTGGCGCAAGGTTTGCAGCGCCATCCGTTGCGAGGGTTGGTGCGCTAGTGTCTCGGTAGAACGATATTTTATGTAAGTATTTGTTTTTAAAGTGTTTTATTGGGGAGTCGCCAAGTGGTAAGGCACCGGATTTTGATTCCGGCATTCGTAGGTTCGATCCCTACCTCCCCAGCCAGAATTTTGATGCGTCGTCTTCGTCCCTGCTAGCTGAATCCTTCGGAGTTACCCGCGATGCTAGATCGTCTAATGGTGTTTACCGGCAACGCGATACCGCAGCTTGCGGCGGACGTCGCAGGCCATCTGCACTTGACGATGGGGCGCGCCAAAGTCGGGCGCTTTTCCGATGGCGAAGTCATGGTCGAGATTCTCGAAAACGTGCGCGGACGCGATGTGTTCGTGTTGCAGTCGATTTGCCAGCCGACCAACGACACTCTGATGGAACTGCTGGTGATGGTCGATGGCTTGAAGCGCGCATCGGCCGGGCGTATCACCGCGGCGATTCCCTATATGGGTTATGCGCGGCAAGACCGGCGGCCGAGTTCTGCGCGGGTGCCGATTACCGCCAAAGTGGTGGCGAATATGCTGACCACGGTGGGCGTGGATCGCGTGCTCACCATGGATTTGCACTCCGAACAGATACAGGGTTTTTTTGATATTCCGGTGGACAATATTTATTCCGGGCCGATTCTGCTCGGCGATATCTGGAAAAAGAATATCAACGGGCTGGTGGTGGTTTCACCTGACGTGGGCGGCGTGGTGCGCGCGCGTGCGCTGGCCAAACGCCTGGAAGCGGATCTGGCGATCATCGACAAGCGCCGTCCGCGTCCGAACGTGGCAACGGTGATGAACATCATCGGCGAAATCGAAGGCCGCACCTGCGTCATCGTGGACGATCTGGTGGATACCGCGAACACGTTGTGCGAAGCCGCCGCGGCGCTGAAAAAACGCGGTGCCGCCAAGGTGATGGCCTATTGCACCCACCCGGTGTTGTCGGGCAAGGCGATTGAACGGATTACGAATTCAGAGCTGGATGAACTGGTGGTCACCGATACCATCCCGCTGCGAGAGGATGCCAGGGCATGCGGCCGCATTCGCGTGTTGTCGATCGCCGGCTTGTTCGCCGAGACCGTGCGCCGTATCAGTGCCGAGGATTCCGTCAGTTCACTGTTTGTTGAATAAGCGTTGAATAAATAGTTAAACCCGTTTTAGCCAAACTCATCGAGTTTGGTTTTTTAACCCGGAACGATCTGGTCGCGGACGTTCCGATTATCAGGAGAATGAAATGAAGATTGCTGTAACTGCCTACCCGCGTACGCTACAGGGCACGAGTGCGAGCCGCCGCCTGCGTACCAGCGGGCGCGTCCCCGGCATTATTTACGGGGCTGACAAACCGGTGCAAAAAATCGAGCTCGATCAAGCGGCGATATTGCGCCATATCAAGCTGGAAGTGTTTCACTCGTCGGTGCTCGATGTGACTGTCGATGGCGTGACAACGCCCGCGCTGCTGCGCGATTTCCAGATGCATCCGTTCAAACCGATCGCGCTGCACGTAGACTTCCAGCGCGTCGACAAGAGCAAGAAGATCCACATGAAAGTGCCGCTGCACTTCGTCAACGCTGACATCTGCGTGGGCGTAAAAGTCGGTGGTGGCGTGGTGCAACACATCATCAACGACCTTGAAATTCTGTGTCTGCCGGATGATCTGCCGGAATTCATCGAAGTCGATGTCACGAACCTGCAAGTGGCGCATTCGATGCACGTGAACGACATCGCGTTCCCCAAAGGCGTCGAGCCGATTCCGCGCTGGAAAAAAGAAAACCCCGGCGTAGTCACCGTGCAGTTGCCGAAAGAGGCTCCGGCCGAAGAAACCGTGGCAGGCGCACCCGTCACCCAGATTACCGGTCAGAAGCCCGAAGACGCTGCTGCCGCTGGCGGCGGCAGCACCAAAGATGGCGCCAAGAAAGAAGCGCCCAAGAAAGAGCCCGCTGCCAAGAAAGAAGGCGGCAAGTAATCGGCGGCTTGAATGTTGGAGGGTTGCGGTTTTTGAAGGTTGTCATAACCCGCCGTATCGTTTCGATAGGGCGGGTTTTTTTATGGATAGATCGGTATGAAACTGATCGTTGGACTGGGTAATCCCGGAGCCAAATACGAGCACACGCGTCACAACGCCGGTTTCTGGTGGGCTGATCTTGTGGCGAGTCAGGAGCGCACCGCTTTCCGGCGCGAATCGCGGTTTCAGGGTTCCGCCGCGAAGGTATCAACCGCGGGCGGCGATATCTGGCTGCTCAAACCCGAAACGTTCATGAACGTCTCCGGTCAGGCCGTCGCCGCGCTGGCGAACTATTACAAAATCGCCGCCAAAGACATACTCGTCGCGCACGATGAGCTTGATTTACCGGCAGGCGGCGTGAAACTCAAATTCGGTGGCGGGCTTTCCGGCCACAACGGTTTAAAAAGCATCGCCGCCAGTATCGGCACGCAGGATTTCTGGCGCCTGCGCATCGGCATCGGACACCCTCGCGACAATGCGGTGTCAGAGCGTGAAGTCGTTGACTACGTGCTGCACGCGCCGCGCGTGGAGGAGCAGAACGAAATCGACAAAGCCCTCACGCGGGCGCTGGACGTATGGCCGCAAGTCATCGCAGACGAAATGGAAGCGGCCATGTTGAAGTTACACACAAAAACCTAGCTTTAC
The DNA here is from genome assembly GCA_043777275.1 of Nitrosomonadales bacterium. Taxonomy (GTDB): domain Bacteria; phylum Pseudomonadota; class Gammaproteobacteria; order Burkholderiales; family SG8-41; genus UBA5216. The sequence continues at coordinate 1,717 of JAYVQD010000467.1, read as the reverse complement.
GGATAAGCCATGTCACTCAAATGCGGTATTGTTGGGCTGCCCAACGTCGGAAAATCCACCCTGTTCAATGCGCTGACCAAGGCGGGCATCGCAGCAGAAAATTATCCGTTCTGCACCATCGAGCCTAACGTCGGCATAGTTGAAGTGCCGGATGCGCGTCTCACCAAGCTCGCAGATATTGCGAAGCCGCAGAAACTGCTTCCTGCCATCGTGGAGTTTGTGGATATCGCCGGTTTGGTGGCGGGCGCGTCCAAAGGCGAGGGATTGGGCAACCAGTTTCTCGCCAACATCCGCGAAACCGACGCCATCGCGCATGTGGTGCGCTGTTTCGATGACGAAAACGTGGTGCATGTGTCGGGCAGGATCGATCCGATTTCGGACATCGAAACCATCAACACTGAGCTCGCATTGGCGGACCTCACCGCGGTGGATCGCCAGTTGGCCAAAAGTATCAAGCTCGCCAAATCGGGCACCGACAAAGAAGCGCCGCGCATGATTGCTTTGATGGAAAAATGCCAAAAAGTATTGAACGAGGCGAAGCCCGTGCGCTCACTCGATCTTTCGGCGGAAGAAAACGCGATCCTCAAACCGCTGTGCCTGATTACCGCCAAGCCCGCGATGTTTGTCGCCAACGTCAAGGAAGGCGGCTTTGAAAACAACCCGCATCTGGACGCCGTGCGGCGCTATGCTGAGGGCGAGCGAGCACCCGTGGTTGCCGTGTGCGCCGCGATCGAAGCCGAGATCGCCGAGTTGAGCGACGAAGACAAAGCGGTTTTTTTAGCTGATATCGGCATGACCGAGCCGGGCCTGGATCGCGTCATCAGCGCGGGCTACACCCTGCTCGGGTTGCAGACTTACTTTACCGCCGGCCCGAAAGAAGTGCGCGCGTGGACCATCCACAAAGGCGACAGCGCACCCCGCGCCGCTGCCGCGATACACACCGATTTCGAAAAAGGTTTTATCCGTGCTGAAGTGATTGCCTTTGACGATTACATCGCAGGCAAAGGCGAGCAGGGCGCGAAAGAGGCAGGCAAGATGCGACTCGAAGGCAAAGAATACATTGTCAAGGACGGCGATGTAATGCACTTCCGGTTTAACGTTTGATGCGTTTGTCCGCGTATCGCTTGCGGGGTTTTGATTCCATTGGTGCGACGTTGCGTCGCGTGCTTGCGCTGGGCTGTGTGGTTGCCGCTGCGGGTTGCGTGAGCATTGCGCCAGGCACGAACGCCGCCATAGACCGGGAACGGCTGTCCAACGCTATCTCACTCGATGACGTCGCTCAGGTGCGTACGCTGGTTGAGGCGCGGGCTATCGGCGTGAACGATGTGCTTCCGGGCATCGGCTACGTCGCGACGCCGATGATTGCCATCGCGGCGCGCAACGCATCGTTGAACGTGTTGCGTTACCTGATTGCCGCGAAGGCTGATCTGAATGCGCGCACGCCGGATCGCGACACCGCGCTGATGCTGGCAGCCTATTTTGCGCAGGAAGATCGTGATCGCAACGCGGCGTCTTACGAGCGCCACGACCAGGCGGTGCGCTTGTTGGTAGAAGCGGGCGCTGATCTCGAAAATGCGGGCCACTCGTATACCCCGCTGGCTTACGCAGCCTATGCGGGGCGCGACAGCACGGTGCGCTACCTGATCGAACAAGGCGCGCGCATCAATGCCGATGCGCAGGGGCGCAGCACCCGCGTCAACACACCGCTGATGATGGC